>NZ_JBHVRN010000010.1:163393-196313 GCF_042885775.1 Paenarthrobacter sp. NPDC058040 | reverse complement strand
CCTCCACCACCCACTTTGAGGCCGCTAGCCGGAGACACGCCGCATAACAGGGCCAGTCAAGCCCCGCAACAACCCAAAGTGGGTCGTAGCGGCACGCACGGAGGCCAACAAAAAAGCAGGCGCCCAACCCCGGAGGGCCAGACGCCTGCCTCAGCGCAGAAAAGAGTTAGCTGCTCCGGTCCACCACGGCGTGGGCGAAGTTGGTCAAGGAGGCCTTCACAACACCCTCGGGCAGCGGGGCCAAGGCGGCGACGGCTTCCGCGGACCACTCGCGGGCGATCTTCCAGGATTCAGCGGTGACGGGGTGTTCGCGCAGGCCGGCCACGGCTTCAGCCAAGGCGGCGTCGGAGGAGAGGTCCCCGTCCACCAGCTCCAGCAACGAAGCAGCCGAAGCATCCCCGGCAGCAGCGTCACGGCGGAGCAACAGCACAGGGAGGGTGGGCACGCCTTCGCGCAGGTCCGTGCCTGGGGACTTGCCGGACTTGACCTTCACACCAGTGACATCGATGACGTCGTCGGCCAACTGGAATGCCACGCCGACCTTTTCGCCGTATTCCACCAGGACGTCCTCAAAGGCCTCATCGGCTCCGGCGAAGATCGCGCCGAGCTGGCCGGATGCTGCAACCAAAGAGCCGGTCTTGTCGGCAATGACGGACAAGTAGTGGTCCACGGCGTCTTCGTCTTCGCGGGGACCCACGGTTTCGTGGAGCTGGCCCAGGCACAAGCGCTCGAAGGTGCGGGCCTGGATCCCCAGTGCCCGCGAACCCAGCTCGGAGACCAGGATGGAGGCACGGGCAAAGATCAAGTCACCCGTCAGGATGGCCACGGAGTTGCCCCACACTTCGTGGGCCGTCGGAGCTCCGCGGCGGAAGGGCGCGGAGTCCATGACGTCGTCGTGGTAAAGCGTTGCGAGGTGGGTCAGCTCAACAACAACGGCTGCCTGGACAACCTCGGGACGCGAGGCATCACCGAGGTGCGCACACAGCAGGGTAAGCAGAGGACGGATTCGCTTGCCACCGGCTTCCACCAGGTGACGCGACGTTGCGTCAGCCAGCGGGTCCGAGTTGGAGATGGCTTCGCGAAGCTTCTTCTCCACGCGGGCAAGGTTGGTGGTGATGGCAGGACCGAGTTCGGCGTCGCCTGCGATGGCGGCAAAACCGGCGGGCAGCTGGAGCCCCGTTGCGATCGCGGTGGTGTTGGGAGCGGGCTCGTTGGAGTCCGGCAGGCCGTGCCCGGCGTGGGTCCAGCTGTGTTCGGCAGAGTTCGTCACGGGTTAACCCTAACTAGTTGGTGCGGAAACCGCGGTGTCGGACTCCGCCGCCGTCAAAGACCGGGCAGAGGAAGTATTCGATGTCGGGGGTACGAGCATTTCGAGGACCCGGATCACCCGGTCTTCGAAGCCCTTCGCGGACGAGTCCGTGAGGTTGGCCAGCAGGCGGACCACAAAGCGCATCAGCACCGGAATGGGCATGCCGGTACGGAGGGCCAGCTTCATGACGGCGGGCTTCCCGATCAAGAAAGCAAACGCCCGTCCGAGCGTGAAATGCGAACCCCACTGGTCCTGCACATAGTCCGCGTACCGCGAAAGGTGGGCATCGGCGTCGTCGGCGGTCCAACCTGCGGAAACGGAGCGCGCAGAGCAATCAACAATGAACTCGGCCGCGAACCGTGCCGACTCCATGGCGTAGGAAATGCCCTCGCCGTTGAACGGGGACACCATGCCGCCGGCGTCGCCCAGCAGGAGCAGCCCGGGCGAGTAATGCGGCGTGCGGTTGAAGCCCATGGGCAGCGCGGCACCGCGGATCTCCCCCACCTGGTTCTCCGGCGTGAAGCCCCACTCGGAGGGCATGCCGGCAGTCCATTCGCGCAGCACCTGCTTGTAGTCGAGCTTGCCGAATTCCTTGGAGGAGTTCAGGATGCCGAGGCCCACGTTGGACGTGCCGTCGCCCACTCCGAACACCCAACCGTAGCCGGGCAGCGGCTTGCCGGATTTGCCGGGGAGTTCCAGCCAGCCTTCCATCCAGTCGTCCTCGTGCCGCGGCGACGTGAAGTAGGTACGCACGGCGACGCCCAGCGGCCGGTCGTCGCGCTTGTGCATTCCCAGCGACACTGCGGTTCGCGTGGAATTGCCGTCCGCCGCGAGTACGACGTCGGCATGGAAGTCGCGCGTTTCGCCCGTCTTGCGTCCGGACTCGTCAAGGATGGAAGCCCGGGCGCCGATGACGCGGCCATCCTCGGACGTCAGCGCGGACGTGACACTGTGGCGTTCAAGCACGACGGCGCCCGCGGACTCCGCGTGCCGGGCCAGCGACTCGTCGAAGCCGAGCCGGGTGCGGATGAGCCCGTACGTGGGAAAGTCGGAGACCTCCGGCCACGGCAGTTCGATGGTGCGCCCACCGGCAATCAGGCGGAGCCCTTTGTTCCGGCGCCAGCCCTCGGCCTCGGCATGCGGCAGCCCAAGCTTCTGGATTTCGCGGACGGCCCGCGGGGTCAGCCCATCGCCGCAGACTTTTTCCCGCGGGAAGGAAGTCTTTTCCAAGACTGTGACGTCGATGCCGGCCTGGGCAAGGTAATACGCAGCGGTGGACCCAGCCGGGCCCGCGCCAACTATCAGTACTTTCACGGTGTCCTAAGTCAGCCTGACTGTGCGCCCGTCCGGCGCGGTTTGATTTGGCGGCGCAGCTTGGCCACGGGAACACTTTCGCGGTGTTCGGCGGGCTTCTGCGCACGGTGGACTGCAACGATGCCGCCGCTGAGGTTGCGGTAGGTGATGTCCGTCCAACCGGCGTCGGCGAGCCACTGCGCCAAGTGGTCCTGGTCCGGCCAGGCACGGATCGACTCGGCGAGGTAGACGTAGGCGTCCGGGTTGGAGGAGACCTTGGTGGCGATGGCAGGGAGGGCCCGCATCAGGTATTCGGTGTACATGGTGCGCCACAGCGGAACCACGGGCTGGGAGAACTCAGCGATGACCAGGCGGCCGCCCGGCTTGGTGACGCGGAGCATCTCCTCGAGGGCCTTGCGGGGCTCAACCACATTGCGCAGGCCGAAGGAGATGGTCGAAGCGTCGAAGCTGTTGTCCGCGAACGGCAGGTTGGTGGCGTCACCGGCAATGAAGTCGATGTCGGGACGGCGGCGCTTGCCAACTTTGAGCATCCCCAGGGAGAAGTCGCAGGCCACAACATCCACGCCGGCATCGGCATACGGTTCGCTGGAAGTGCCCGTTCCGGCAGCGAGGTCCAGGACGCGTTGACCGGCCTTGACGTCCATGGCATCCACGACGATCCGGCGCCACCGCCGGGTCTGACCCATCGAGAGGACGTCGTTGACGACGTCGTATTTCGGGGCGACATCGTCAAACATCGTCGCAACTTCGTCCGGACGCTTTTCCAAGGATGCTCGGTTCACCCTGCAATTGTCTCAGACAAACAGCCAAGTTTGCTGCGCTGTAGAAGAAGGAGCGGGTTCTGCTGGCACCCGGGAGTACTGTAGTTCCATCATGACCAGCACGCTCCGCACTTTGACAGTCCCCCTCGATGTTGATTCATCCTCCGGGGGGCTGCCGTCATTTCTGGTGCGGGACGACGTCCTTTGCTGGTCCCGCCGCGAAGCAGGCCTGGTGGGTTACGGCGAGCTGACCCGCTTCAACGCCACCGGCCCGGAGCGGTTCCTTGAGGCCGACATCTGGTGGCGGCACCTCATTCTTGAGGCGGAAATCACGGACCACGTGGAGTTGCCCGGCACCGGTCCGGTGGCCTTCGGCTCCTTTGCTTTCTCCAAAACATCCCCGCACGTTTCGCGGCTCATCCTGCCCGAGCTCGTGGTCGGCATCCGTGACGGCCGCGCCTGGGCAACCCAGTTGACGTTCGACGGCGGCCCACTCACCGAAGCGGGCGTCCTCGCCGCCGTCGAGCGCTGGCTTTCCGGCACCAACGGCGATGATTCCGCGGCAGGAGCTTCCGACGTCGGGCCCTCACCTGAAATTGCCGCGCTCAACGGTTCGCGTGGTTCGCTGGGCCGCGGCTCACTGACGGAGGCGGCATGGATGGAGGCCGTCACCAACGGCGTGGAGGAAATCCGCGCCGGCAAGCTGGAGAAGCTCGTACTGGCGCGCGACGTCGTCGCAAACCTCCCAGCGGGCGTCAACGCCGCGGAGGTACTTCGCCAGCTCGCGGCCAGGTACCGGGAGTGCTGGACCTACGGTGTGGACGGATTGGTGGGAGCCACTCCGGAGATGCTCATCCAGGTCGAGGGCCGGACCGCCCAGGCCCGGGTGCTGGCGGGCACGTTGGACCGCCGGGACGCAGAGGGCGTTGAGGGCTCTCCCATGGAATACGCCGAACGGGTGCTTGCGGGATCCGAGAAGCAGCGCCACGAGCACGAGATCGCGATCGACTCGCTCACGCGCCAACTGGCCCCGTTTTCCGAGGCGATGAATTCGCACAGCGAACCGTTCATCCTCGAACTGCCGAATGTGTGGCACCTGGCCTCGGACGTTAAAGCGGAGTTGGCCGACATCGAGGGGCACGTGCCTACGTGTTTGGCCCTGATCAATGCCCTGCACCCTACGGCTGCCGTGTGCGGGACGCCAACGTTGGTGGCCGGCGCCCTGATCCGGAAGCTGGAACATCTGGACCGCGGACCCTATGCCGGACCGGTCGGCTGGTTGGACGCCGCGGGCAACGGTGAGTGGGGCATCGCCCTGCGCGGAGCCGTGATCGAAGACGCCAACACAGTTCGCCTGTATGCGGGCTGTGGCATTGTTGAGGGCTCCCAGCCCGAGGCTGAATTGGCCGAGACGTGGGCCAAATTCCGGCCAATGCTCGAAGCCTTGGGAATCCGCCGCTGAATCTGGGATTCCAGACTGGGACTCGCTGCGCCCCCTTGCATATTCGCTAGACTGGTTATCCAATAGTGAAACTTAGTTTCCTGTGATGCACATCTCATGATCGGTACTACACTAAAGACCGACTCAGTCCAGCATCCACTGCAACAAAAGGTAAAAATATGCAGATCTCCCGTTCAGTTCTGTCCGGCACCAAGATGGCCGCCGTGCTCGCAGCAGGAGCTTTGGCCCTGACCGCGTGCGGTGGTTCCTCGACGCCGGCCGCCTCAGGTTCAGGCCCCCAGCTCATCAACGCCGGCAAGCTGACCGTTTGCTCGGACATCCCCTACGAGCCCTTCGAGTTCCAGAAGGACGGCAAGAACGTCGGCTTCGACATGGACATTGCCGCCGAAGTAGCCAAGGACCTCAAGGCCGAACTCAACGTTGTGGACAGCTCGTTCGAGGCAATCGAAACCGGCACCGCCCTCACCGGCTGCGACGTTTCCATCTCCTCCATCTCCATCACGGATGTCCGCAAGAACGTCATGGACTTCTCCAACCCGTACATGGATGACGACCTGACCCTGGTTGCCTCCTCGGCTTCAGGCATCAGCAACCTCGACGGTGCCAAGGGCAAGAAGGTGGGCGTGCAGCAGGCCACCACCGGCGCACAGTATGCCAAGGACAAGGGAATCGACGCCCAGCAGTTCGAGGACTCCGGCCTCCTGGTCCAGGCCCTCAAGGCCGGCACCATCGACGCCGCCGTCGGCAACCAGTCCGTGCTGGGCTACGCCATCAAGGATGACTCCAAGATCAAGCGCATCGAGGACTACGCAACCGGCGAGAAGCTGGGTATTGCCATCAAGAAGGGCAACACCGCCATGTCCGACTCGGTGAACGCCACCCTGAAGCGCCTCACCGACGACGGAACGCTCGCAAAGTTCAAGACCACCTGGTTCGGCGAAGCCGCAAAGTAAGGCAACCGGCTCCCGATATCCACGCAAGCGGGGCCCCGTAACTCTCTGTTGAAACAGTCGGTTCGGGGCCTCGCCTGCGCAACATGAATGTGAGAACACCATGGCAATGACTGCACGTCAACGAGCCAAAGTCAGTCTTTACGTCCAGGCCGGAATCTTCGTCGTGGCTGTGGCCGCGGTGATCATTGCCGTGGACTGGAAGACCATTGGCAACAGCGTCTTCAACTTCGCCAAGATCGGCCCCATGTTCCCGGGCATCTTCCTGGTGGGCCTCAAGAACACCCTCATCTACACGGCGCTGGCGTTCGTGGTGGGCCTTTCCGGCGGTCTGTTGCTGGCCCTGATGAAGCTCTCCTCGTTCCCCCTGTACCGCTGGATCGCCACCGGCTACATCGAGTTCTTCCGCGGCGTCCCTGCCCTGCTGGTCTTCATCGCCTTCGGCTATGGCGTTCCCCTGGCCTTCGGAGTGCAGTGGGACGTCAACGTGGTTGTCATGGTTTCCCTGGGCATTGTCGCTTCCGCGTACATCGCTGAAACACTCCGCGCCGGCCTGCAGGCCGTTCCCAAGGGCCAGATGGAAGCCGCCCGGTCCCTGGGCATGCCGCACTGGCGGGCCATGGTCTCGATCGTGATCCCCCAGGCCTTCAAGATCGTCCTTCCCCCGCTGACCAACGAGATCATCCTGCTGACCAAGGACTCGTCCCTGATCTACGTCCTGGGCCTCACGGCGTCCCAGTACGAGCTCACCAAGTTTGGGCGCGACGGCATTTCCAGCCTCGGCGCGGGACTGACGCCGCTGCTCGTGGCCGGCGCCTTCTACCTGGTGATCACCATCCCGTTGAGCCTCCTGGCCCGGAAGTTCGAAAGCCGCTCCGCGCGGACCAAGCGATAGGACGGACAGTCATGACCAACTCCGCAACAGTCCGCGCTGCGGGCGTGGACATCAAGGACCTCCGCAAGTCCTACGGCAGCAATGAGGTCCTGAAGGGCATCTCGTTGTCGGTTGAACCCGGCCAAGTGGTCTGCCTCATCGGCCCCTCCGGTTCGGGCAAGTCCACGCTCCTGCGCTGCGTGAATCTGCTTGAACAACCCAACGCAGGCACCATCAACGTAGGCAAGTTCGAGGCCACCGACCCCGACGTGGACCTCAACCGGATGCGCCGAAGCGTGGGAATGGTGTTCCAGCACTTCAACCTGTTCCCGCACTTGAGCGTCCTGGACAACTGCACCATCTCGCAGGTCAAGGTCCTCAAGCGCTCCAAGTCGGAGGCTGCCGACGTGGCACGCCGCAACCTGGAACGCGTAGGCCTTGGCCACCTCGCCGAGCGCTTCCCGGACCAGCTCTCCGGTGGCCAGCAGCAGCGCGTCGCGATCGCCCGCGCGTTGTCCATGGATCCGCAGCTGATGCTCTTCGACGAGCCCACGTCCGCTTTGGACCCCGAAACCGTCGGTGACGTGCTGGCCGTCATGCGCAAGCTCGCCCAGGAGGGCATGACCATGCTCGTGGTCACGCACGAGATGGGCTTCGCGCGCGAAGTCGCAGACCGCGTGGTGTTCATGGACGGCGGCGTGGTGGTGGAGGAAGGCGTGGCCGAACAGGTCATCAGCGCACCCACGCAGCCGCGAACCAAGGAATTCCTGCGCCGCGTCCTGGACCCGACGCACATCGACGTCGTGGAGGACTAGCCTCCGCCATGGCGCACGAGAGGGCGGTACCCGGATCCGGGTGCCGCCCTCTCCCCCGACGCTCTCTCACATAACGGCACCTTCCCGGCAACGCTCGCTCACATAACGCCGCTTCCCGGCAACGCTCGCTCAGCCGGCCGTCAGGACCTGGCCCACGGCCGCCGAGATCGCCTCCTTGATGCGGGCATGAAGTCCACGCAAACCTGCCCTGTCCACCCGCACTTCCACGATGGTGCGTCCCTTCAGCGGTGCCGTCAGCGCTTGGGCGAGTTCCGCCGTCGTACTTACCGCTTGGTGCCCGACGCCGTAAGCCGCCGCGAGTGCCGAAAGGTCCACTGAGTGCGGGGTACCAAAGAGGCGTTCGACGGCGGTGCCGTAGGCCCCCGAGTCTTCGACCCCGCCGTGTTCCAGCAGGCCGAAGATGGCCCCACCGGCATCGTTCAGGACGACAATACGCAGGTCCGGAGTCGGCTCGCCGCGGCCGAGGAGGAGTCCGCCGACGTCGTGCAGGAACGTGACGTCCCCCAGAAGGACCGTGGTTTCGCGACCGCTGCCCAAGGCAATTCCCGTGGCTGTGGCAAGCGTGCCGTCGATGCCGGCCAGGCCCCGGTTGGCGTAAACGGTGGCAACGGGGTCGGGTTGCGGTTGTCCCGCAAGGTCCACGTCCCGGATGCCGTTGGATGAACCGAGCACCAGCTTCCCGCGCGAGTGTGCCCAGACCGTTGCACCTACCGATGGGCCGGTGGCGGCGGGTTCCTCGTTGACTACGGAGTCGAGCGCGTGCTGGGCCGCCGCGCCTGCCAGGAGCCACGAGTCCAGCCACTCGTCCGAACCCCGGCCCGCGAACTCCGCCAGCTCGGGCAGGGTCTCCACCGGGGTTTCCCGTCGACGGCCTTCCTCGTACCAGGCCACCGGAACCGGCTGGTAGATGACGGACTCGATTGACTTCCGCGCCAGGAGTGCCGAGACCGGGCGGGACAATGTTGGGCGCCCGAACAAAACCACCCGCTCAATGGGAGCGGGCGAATCGGGGCCAAAGTGTTCCAACAGGAGCCTGTACGGTCCGATCGCGTTGGGTCCGAACCGGGCGTTCGATGAGGGCTCCGCGAGCAACGGCAAGCCGTGGGCGCGGGCGAACGCCTCAGCCACTCCACCCGCATCGTGGCCGGCGAGGACCACGCTGCGTCGCGCGGGCAGCTCAGCGGATGCTGCCGGGAGATCGAGTGCCTGTGGCCCGGCGTCGTAATGGAACAGGCCGTGGCCGGTCGCCGGCGGAAGTGCGTCGCCGGGTTCCGGAACCAGCGGATCCCGGAAGGCGAGGTTCACCTGGACCGGGCCGGGCGGGGTGTCCTCCAGGGCACCGGTGGCAGCGTAAAGCGCGGTGGCTACGGCACGCTGGGGGCTGTCACCTGCCGCGACGTCGACGGCGAAACGCACGTGCTCGCCGAACAAATCCAGTTGGAGCGTGGTCTGGTTGGCTCCGGTACCGTGCAGTTCCTCCGGCCGGTCAGCCGAAACAACGATTAGCGGAACCGCGGCGTGGTTGGCTTCCATCACGGCCGGCAGCAGGTTCCCGACGGCGGTCCCGGACGTAGTGACGACGGCGGCAGGCGCTTCGGTTGCGAGGGCCAGGCCCAAGGCCGTGAATCCGGCATCGCGCTCGTCGATCCGGACATGGAGTACCACCCTGCCCGCAGCCTCTGCTTCGGCGAGGGCGTAGGCCATGGGTGCCGACCGCGAACCGGGTGCAACCACCACGTGCCGAACACCGCCGTCGAGCAGGGCGGATACCGCGACGCGGGCGGCGCCAATGGATGTCAGAGAGTCCTGGGAAGTCACCGTCCCAGTCTATTGGCGCCCACCCCCGACGCTCTCTCACCAAACAGCCCCTTCCCGCGGACGCTCTCTCACCCAACACCCGGTTTGGTCGGGCAAGTGAGAGAGCGTCCGCCTGGAAGGGGCGTTTATGTGAGAGAGCGTCCGGGGTGGAACGTGAGAGAGGGCTACTTGCGGAACACCTGGACGATGGCCGGACGCGGAGCGCGGACATCGCCGGCTGCCGGGGCGGATCCGGCACCAACGTAGTCCGGGAAGTACGAATGCGGTGCCTCGAACGTGCCTTCCTCGCCCGGGTGCTGGACGGCGACGAAGACCGTACGTTCTTCGTCGTGGATGATCGGGCCACATGTCTCGGCGTCGCGTGGGACGGCCAGGAACTGCTCCACCTTTCCGCGTTCCGGGCCCTCAAGGGTGACCTTGAAGAGACCGTCGTTGTAGCCGATGGTGGACGGAGCGCCGTCGGTGGAGATCCAGAGGTTGCCCACGGAGTCGAAGGCCACGTTGTCGGGGCAGGAAATCGGCGACACCTTGTCTGCCGGGAAACCGGAGAAGTACGTGGAGGCATTCTTGGCGGGGTCCCCTGCCACCAGCAGCAGCGTCCAGTTGAACTTGGTACCGGTCTGGCCCGGCGCCTCGGTGATCTCCACAATGTGACCGTCGCGGTTCAGCGTACGGGGGTTGACCTCCGTGGCGCCTTCCTTGCCGGCCTTGCCGCGGTCCGAGTTGTTGGTGCATGCCACGTAGACCTTGCCGGTGAGCAGGTTCGGCTGAACGTCTTCGCAACGGTCCATCTTGGTAGGGCCAACCTTGTCGGCTGCCAAGCGGGTGTAGACCAGGACCTCGGCCACGGACATACCCGGGACGGCGGATTGGCCGTTGACCACCAAGGGCAGCCACTCACCGGAACCGTCGAACGCACGATCGGAAGGGAGCTTGCCTGTGCCATCGATCTCGGCGGCCGGGGAATCGCCGGTGAAGCGTGCAACGTACAGGTCGCCTTCAGAAAGAAGGTTCATGTTATTGCGGCGGGCATCCTTCGAGTCGCCGGCCTGGTACTTGCCCTTGGAGACAAACTTGTAAAGGTAGTCGAAGCGCTCGTCGTCGCCCATATAAGCCACAACGTGGCCGTCGGGAGCGACAATCACATTCGCGCCCTCGTGCTTGAAGCGGCCCATGGCGGAGTGCTTCTTCGGGGTGGACGTGGGGTCGAACGGGTCTACCTCGACAATCCAGCCGAACCGGTTGGACTCGTTGGCGTAGCCGGAGTTGCGGGTATCGAAGCGGAGTTCGTCGAGCTCCCACTGGCGGGTGTTTGCCTTGGCGGAGAGGCCGTAGCGCTTGTCGCCGTCGCTGGTGCCCGGAGCGGCAAAGTAACCGTTGAAGTTCTCTTCGCCGGAAAGAATGGTGCCCCAAGGGGTGGTGCCGCCCGAGCAGTTGCCCAGGGTTCCCTTGATCCACCGGCCGGCAGGGTCATCGATGGTCTTGACCAGGTTGGTGCCGGCTGCCGGACCGGTCAGCTCGTAGACGGTGTTGGTCAGGAAACGACGGTTCAGGGGTGCACCCTGGACGTAGCTCCATGGCTTGTTCTTGTTCTTGCGCTCGAGTTCAACAACGGCCAGACCATGTGCGGCACGACCAATGGCTCGCGCTTCAGCGGGATCGAAACCGACCGGCAGCATGATGTTCTCGTTGGTGTACTCGTGGTTGGTGAACAGCAGCGCGCGGCGATCCTTCGAGTCCGGGATGGGCAGGATGTCCGTGTAGTCGTTGTTGTAACCGAACTGGCGGGCCTGGGCTGCGGCGCTTTGGTTGTTCAGGTCGAAGGCCGGCGAGTCAGCGAACAGCGGATCGCCCCAGCGGATGATCGGGTTCCAGTCGAAGCCTTCGGGGACGGTGAACGCGTCAACGGCGGAGTCGACGGGCTTGATGGCGGTGAACTTCAGCTTGGACTTGTCGTAACCCGCCTTCGCGGCATCGGACAGGCCGTTGCCGGAGTCGGCGACAGCGGAGTCAGCACCGGTCAAAGCGCCACCGAACACGACGGCGAGCGCACCTGCGGCGCCCAGGCCCAGGGCGGCGCGGCGGGACATGGCTGCGGAAGCAATGTCCCGGAAGTAGCCGTTGGAGCTAGTGTTGCAGACGTCGCCGGCGCAGGCATTGTCGCACTTGAGCGCACAAGTGACCGCGCTGCGCTTGCCTTTGGTGTGGCCAAGCATGGGGAGCAGCGGGAACGTGCGTCCGGTGGTTTCAGACATGGGGGACCTTCCAGAGTGTGTACGAGGTTCCCGCTGAGCTTGTCAGCGCAATCCGAAGCCGAGAGGACGCTCTGGTTAAGGCTCGGTGAACAAACCCTGCCCGGAGGCCGCCAGGACGGCGTGAACCCGGCCCAGCCGTTCAAGCCACCAGTCCCGGCGGTCGGCGGGAGCCGCGTACCGCTCAAGCAGCCCCGGATCGGCGACGGCCTCGCGAAGCCGGATGGCGCCGTCGTCCGCGACCAACGGGTCCAGCGTGATGTCGGCAGCGAAAAGCGAGACGGTACCGAGACCGCACGCATAAGGCAGCGAGGGCAGCGCGGCAGCCAGCGCCAGTCCGCCGCGGATTCCCACGGACGTGTCCAACGCCGAACTGACGACGGCGGGTAGCCCGGCTTGGGCGACGAGGTCCAACGCACGCGCGACTCCCCCAAGGGGCGCCACCTTCACAACCAGGAGATCAGCCGCCCCGGCACGTGCCACCCGAAGGGGATCATCCTCCTTCCGGACGCTCTCATCGGCGGCAATAAGAACGGGAGTTCCGGCAGCCGCCAGCAGACGACGGACCTCCGCCAGTCCGTCAATGCCGGCCACAGGTTGCTCGGCGTACTCAAGGCCCACCTCAGAGAGCCTGCCAAGCGCCTCCACGGCCTGCCCTATGTCCCAGCCTCCGTTGGCGTCCACCCTGATGGCTGCGTCCGGCAGGGCCTCGCGGACGGCGGCGACGCGGGCCACGTCATCGGACAATTCCTGGCCCCGCTCAGCAACTTTGATCTTGACCGCATCAACGCGCCCAAACCGCGCGAGCACATCGGGAACCCGATCAGCAGCTACGGCAGGGACGGTGGCGTTCACGGGAATGCTGTCGCGGAGCGGAGCCGGGAATCCCTTCCAGCCCGCTTCCAAAGTGGCAGCCAACCAACGGGACGATTCGTCGTCGTCGTATTCCGGAAACGGACAGAACTCTCCCCACCCAAGTGGACCCTTCAACAAGAGCGTTTCGCGCTGCATGATGCCGCGGAATTTGACGCGCATGGGCAAGGAAACGACGTAGGCAGAGTCCTGAAGTTCTTCAAGCGAAGGGAGCATAGTGCCACTGTACCGGCGGCATTTCGGGCTTCGGTCGAGCCAATTGCGCTATGTGGATATCTACTCCACCCAGAACTTCCGGACCGTGCTGGCTGCTTCCGGAAACCGCTCCACGGGCAGCGGGATGGAACTCTCCTGCATCCCCAGGCCTTCCCACCTGGCCACCAGCACGGCCTCTCCGCCCTGCGGCAACGGCCACAACCAGTACCGCGAACTGCCCTGCAGATATTCGTCGTTCCCGCCGGAGCCGCCACCACCCAGGGGCGTCAGGACCGGACCCGTGACGTCGTCGTCCAATCCAGGCTCCACCACTCCCGCGAAGGCCTTCCGGCCATTCGGATAACCCACGCCAACCAACAGTCCGTCCAACCCCTGTTGGAGGGGACCACGGGGCGTGAGCGCTTTGTCCATGGCATCCCGCCACTCGTTGGCTGTTTGGTCTCCCCGCCTGACTGCCCACACCACGTCCAGGACACAACCGGTGGAGTACACGTCAACGGATTTCAGCGCCAACGCCATGCGATCGCTGCTGTAGACAAATCCACTGACCGGGACCACTCCGGGGAGTTCATCCGTGGGCGGTCCCACCCAGGCGGGCGGAATGGGTTGCGTATGTCGTGGACGTTCTGGCGGCACAGGAAGGTCCTCGAAGAAGGTCATGAACCATGCTTACACCGACTTCCGGCTGATGGGGAGGACCGTATGCAAAGAGAGAGGACACAACCGCGATATCCTCTGAACGACACTCACATCAGGGGGACCCATGACTCAGGGATTCAGCGGCTCAACCACACCTCCGGGCTGGTACCCGGACCCCTCATTCCCGCAGCAGATGCGCTGGTGGGACGGCGTTCAGTGGACACCGCACGTTGCCCCGGCGATCCCGCAGCACATGCCAATCCAACGCGCCCTCATCAGCGCCCAAACCCCGGTGTACAACCCCTTCATTTGGGCGATCGTGCTCATCCCCCTGGTCTCCATCCTTCTGCTTCTCACCTGGCAGCCGGAATTCAGGCTCATCACCACCAGGCAGGGCACCACCACCCTGGACCCCACGTCGATCTATTCCAGTGGCGTGTTCCTGCTCCAGATCTCAAGTTTCCTGCTCTGGGCGTTGACCATACTGTTCGCCTACCTCGACCACCAACGGCTCGCCCGCTCTGGAGTAATCCGTCCGTTCCACTGGGCCTGGTGCTTCCTGAGCCCTACCGTCTATGTCATTGGCCGGACCGTGATTGTCCGCAAGGTTGCCCCGGACCGCGGGCTCGCCCCCATCTGGGGCATGATTGGCACGTTCGTGGTTGCGTTGGTAGTGATGGGCATCTGGATGACGAACCTCTTCAACCAGATCTACTCGCACATCGGATACTCGATCAACGCCTAAGGTGACTCGATGACTGACGCTTCGTCACCCGGCCAACCGCCGGAACCAAGCACGACGGCGGCACCCGGCTGGTACCCGGACCCTGCGGATCCAATGGGCTACGGTTCGTAGCCCCTTCCCGGCGTCGCCACGGTCCGGCCCGCAGCCATTCCTCACACGCGTTAGGTAGACTGCACACCAACGCATGATTGGAAGGACCACCATGAACCGCAAGGCCACCGCACTGGATGTCGCAAAACGGGCAGGGGTCTCCCGAAGCGCGGTTTCACTGGTCCTCAACGGCCGTGGCGATGGCAACGTGGCCAAGGAAAGCCAGGACCGCATCCGCTTGGCCGCACGGGAGCTGAACTACTCCCCCAACGCCATTGCTCTCAGCCTTCGAAACCAGCGCTCCCGCGTTATCGGAATCGTGTCCGACGAGGTAGTGGTCAGCCCCTTCGACGGCAACATCATCGGCGGCGCGGACGATGTAGCGCGCAGCCATGGCTTCGTCACCGTCGTTATGGATACCGAGCGCGACGCCGCCCGGGACGCGAGCGCCATCGAAACACTCTTGGACCGCCAAGTGGACGGGCTCATGTACGTCACGGTGGGCCTGAAGCCCTTGGATGTTCCGCCGGGCATGCAGCGGGTCCCATCAGTCCTTGCCAACTGCTACGACAGCCGGACCGAGCCGCAGATCCACCATGTGATCCCGGATGAGGTCACGGGCGGACGCGAAGCCACCGAGCACCTGATGCAGTTTGGCCACCGCGATATTGCCTTGCTTGCCGGCGCCGAGGAGGATCCGGCAGCTCCCCTCCGTGTCCAGGGTTACCGCGACGCTTTTGCCGCTGCGAACGTCAACGCCAGGGAACCCCGGATCATCCATGCCGGCTGGGACATCAACGACGGCTTCAACTGGGCCATGCGCCTCCTGGACGGTGTCTCCCCTGCGGAGCGCCCCACGGCCATCATGTGCGCCAACGACCGCCTGGCCATCGGCGTGGCCCTCGCCGCTGCCCGCCTGGGACTGAGCATCCCCCGGGACCTTTCAGTCATGGGCTACGACGACGAGCACCGCATCGCCAGCACCATGGTTCCGGCCCTCACCACCATGGCCCTCCCCTTGCGCGAAATCGGCCGCGCGGCCATGACTGCACTGTTGGGCACCATTGAGGGCACCGAAAGCACGACGGCGGCACCCACCTTGGAGACGATGGTCCCCTGCCGCTTGGTCTTGCGTGAGTCGACAGGCCCAGCACCGCGCTAACCCCCACGCGCTTTACCCAACTGGGTCGCATTAGTGCGCGTTTAGAGGGCTCAAAACGCGCACTAATGCGACCCAGTTGGGTTCTTACGGGGCCCACAACGGGAGGGCTTACTGCGGGAGGGCCAGCTCCCAGATGTCGGCGGTCGCTCCCGAGGGCAACACCAAACTAAACGACTCACCGGCCGCCGGGTACGCACGGAGGGTCGTAGCCACGGAGCCCGAGCGGTATACCTCGACGAGTGAGGCATCCACGAAGATCCGGAGCTCCTCCCCCACAGCAACGGCGCCGGAGTAGACCACTTGTTCTTCGGAGCCGGACCCCAACACCAAGGACACAGGGCCTGAACCAGTGACAAGCACCTCTGCAAACCCTGGAACAGCCACGGTCCCAGCAGCGGCGGAAGCAACCAAAGCCCCACGGTACAAAGAAACTTCAGGCGCGGGAGCAACCACCAACGCCCCGTCAACCACGGACAATTCCCGAGGATGCGTCAATACACCCGACCACCCGGCGTCGTCGATTTCTTCCTGGGTGCGGCCGCGACGGCCGTCACGGCCGGGACCTTCGTTGGCCCAGCCCCACAACAAGGCAGAGGGCGCAGCAGACGAAGAAGAAAGCTGGACCATCTGCGGCGCATAGAAGTCGCGGCCCAGATCGGATTTTCCTCCCGATTCGGGCGTGAACACCGGCAACCCAGTCTCGGGATCCGAGGCCAAAGACCCGATAAGGTGTCCCACGCCGTTCGCGTGCTCGTGGTCGTCGCCGGAGAGCCACAGCGAGAACATCATGACCCAGGACGAGCCCGAAGAGGAAGGCACCTCCACCAACTGAGGGCACTCCCAGATCTCGGCCGGCGTAAAGGCAGCGGCCACGGGATCGGCACTGGTCAGCCAAATCCCTTGGTAGGTCCAATCGTCCATGGAATCCACGGAGTAGAGCAGCAGTGCCGCGCGTCCGTCGGCCAACCCTGCCCCCTGCATGGCGTAACGGACCCCGTTGAAACGGAAGATGAACGGATCACGGACGGCGGTGACCAAGGGATCGGTGGGCATGGACGCTGCCACGTGGCCGTCCTGCTTCCAGGAGACCAGGTCCGAGGAACCGCGGGCAATCACCACCTGGGAGTGTCCGCCATGGTCCTGCACGCCGGAGTAGGCCGCGGTCGGCACGCCGTCATCAAGTGTCACCGCACCTGTCCAGCACCCCGCGGAGTCCGGCCCACCAGGCTGGGGAGCAAGAGCCACAGGGTGTTCCTCCCAGTGCACCAGATCGGCAGAGCTCACGTGACCCCAGTGGATCTGGCTGTGCCTCGCCGACGACGGGTTGTACTGGAAGAAGACGTGGTACCGGCCGTCGATGTAGCTGACGCCGTTGGGGTCGTTGATCCAGCCCTGCGCCGGGCGTGGGTGGAACCGCGGGAAGGCCGGGTCAGGGTGCGTCGCGGCGAGAGCAAGGGAAGATACTGCAAGGTCCGTCATTGGAACCCCTTTCAAGGTAAGAAGATTATTTGCCCGTGCCGGCGGTGAGTCCATCCTGCAAGGCACGCTGGCCGAACATGAACACAATCAGCGCGGGAATCATGGAGAGGACAACTCCGGCCAGCACCACGGAGATGCTTCCGGTGCCGAGGTTGCCCTGGAGCGAGACCAGGCCCAGGGGAAGTGTGAAGTTCTGCTCCGAGATGGTCATGATGAGTGGCCTGAAGAACTCGTTCCAGTGGAAGTTGAACGCCAGGATGCCCACGATCGCGAGGCCGGGCATCGCCAGCGGCGCATACACGGAGCGGAAGGTCCGCCACGGCGAGGCGCCGTCGATCGCAGCCGCTTCAGCGAGCTCACCCGGCAACCCCATGAAGTACTGGCGCATCAGGAAGGTGCCGAACGCCGTCGGAATGGCCGGAAGGATCAGTGCGAGCAGCGTGTCCGAAAGCCCAACGCCACGGATCAGCATGAACACGGGAACGATCGTCACCTGCGCCGGCACCATCATGGTGGCCAGCACTATGGAGAACAGGGCACCCCTCCCCCTAAAGCGAAGGTGCGCGAAGGCGTACCCGGCGAGCGCGGCGGTGATCATCTGGCCCACGGCGATCAGGCCGGTGACCAGTGCGCTGTTCAGGACCAGGCCAAGGATGTTGAGCTGCTTGAACACTTGGCCGTAGGAGGTGAAGTCCGGGTTCAGCGGAAGAAACGATGGCGGCAGTTTGAAGGATTCCGACGGCGGTCGCAGCGAAGTGGACAGCGTCCAGAGAACGGGGCCCAGGACCAAGACGGCGGCAATCAGCAGAGCGACGACGCGCAACGCTACGGACCAGTCCCGCTTCTTCCGCATGGTTACGGGTGCCGTGGTTTGGGCACGTTCGGTAATGGTGGTCATGGCGGGCCTTACTGGTAGAAGACGAATCGTTTGCTGAGCCGGAATTGCAGGGCTGTGATGCCCATGATGATGAGCGTCAGGATCACGCCGATCGCGGAGGCCTGGCCGAATTCGAGGCGCTGGAAGGCCGACTCGAAGATCACCATGACGGCGGTTCTGGTCGAGTCGCCGGGGCCGCCGCGGGTGAGCACGTAGGGCTGGTCGAACACTTGGAGTGCGTTGATGATCGCCATGACAGAGGCCACCAGCGTGGTGGGGCTCAGGAGTGGCAGGGTGACGTACCAGTGCTTGCGCCAGCCGGTTGCGCCGTCGATCGATGCGGCTTCGTAGGTCTCCACCGGGATGGATGCGAGGCCTCCGATGAATAGGAGGAACGAGAACCCGAAGTTCTGCCACACGTACACAAGAATCACGACGGCGGCAGACCCGGTTGGCGTCGTCAGCCACGGTACCGCTGGGATGCCGACCAGGGACAGCAGCCAGTTCACCACGCCGAACTGCTCGTTGAAGAGGTAGCGCATGAAGATGGATACCGACGCCGCGGACAGGATCAGCGGGAAGAAGAACGCTGAGCGGAAGAACACCCTGAGCCACGAAGGCAGCTTCTCCTGCACCATGATCGCGAGGCCCAGCGCCAACCCGAGCTGCAGGGCCACGGCCACAATGACGAACACGATGGTGTTCAGGAAGGACACCCGGACGGTGGGGTCCTGGACCACTTCGGCGAAGTTGTCGAAGCCTACGAACGTCGGAGCCGAGATGATGTCCCAGCGGAAGAACGCGAGGGCCACGGACGCGACGATGGGCAACAGAGTAAAGATGCCCATGCCCACGATGGTCGGGGCGAGGAAGGCCCATGGGAGCCAACGCTGTTGAACCCGTCCGCGTTTGGACGCCGGACCGCCCTTATGGGACGGAGCGCGGCCGGTGCCCACTTTGGTAGGGGTCACGGTGCTCATGGCTGCCTCCTCAAGGCCAGTTCGAGGTCACGCTGCATGGAGGCGAGCGCCTCTTTGAGTTGGCGTTCGTCGCCGCTGACGGCGAGGGAAACGTTTTTCATGAGGGCGGTTTCGACGGCGGCCTGCTGGGGAGGTGCCGGAATCGGCCCAGTGGTGGGGAACCTGTCCAGGGTGTCGTAGAAGACCTTCCAGTGGCGGGGACCCGTGCCGGCGTAGAGCTGTTCGTTGACCATGGACCGGCGTGCCGGGGTGGTGTTCGGCGTCGGGAAGACGATCCGCATGGCCTCAAGGCTGGAGCTGAACTTCACCCATTCCCAGGCGGCGTCCTTGTCCTTGGCGGTCTTCATGATCGCGTACCCGGCCGTGCCGAACTGGTGGCGCTGGGTCCGCCACTTGGGGAAGAACTGGACGTCGAATCCGTCTTCGGTCATCCCCGCCTCGTGGAGGCCTTGCACCCAATAGCCGCCTGCCGGCGTCGTACCTATCCGGTTGGAGGCGAAGAGGCCGATCAGCGAGCTGCCGCCGCCTTCCTCGGGGCGGACGCCGAGTCCGTCCTTGACGAGTCCGCGGAGGTAGTCGAAGGATTCGAAGACCCGGGGATGGTCGGCGTTGGGCTCCAGCCACTGGTAGCCGCCGGAGCGGAGGCCGCGCGAGGGGTCGTTGCCGTAGAAGCCGTCCCACAACCATTCGCCGCCGCCGGATTTGGTTTCCTTGAGGAAGCTGGTGTCGTTGGCATAGAGCCAGGGCACCACTCCACCGAAGAGGCGGTTGGTCCAGTAGTACGGGGTGAAGTCCTTGGGGTTCGCCTTCTTCATTGCGGCGAGGGTGCTGCGGAAGTCGGTGTGCGTCCAGTTGTCGGCGGGCCGTTCCAGGCCTGCCTGCTGGAGTGCAGTGGCGTTGTAATACATGTTCGCCGCGTTCCAGTCGATGGGGAGCTGGAACAGGCTGCCCTTGTACATGAAGGCTTCCACCAGGCTCGGGTGGACGTCCGCGAAGTACTCCTTCATGTGCTCGGCGTCGCGGCGGAGGTACTCGTCCAGCGGGTGGGCGAGCTTCTCGGCGAAGAGCTGTGCGCCCTCGGTGGCCACGTAGACGACGTCCGGCGGCGTACCTGCCGCAACCATGGTGAGGATCTTGGTGAAGAAGTCTTTCCAGTCCACGGCTTGGATGGCCTGGACCTTGACCTTGATCTCGGGGTGGACCTTGGCGAAGGCGTCGATGACCTTCTGGCGGGCTGCGGCGTCTGCGGCGGTGCCCATGATGGCGATGCTGAGGCTGTTGTCTCCCCGGCCTGGAATGTCCGCTCCGGTCAGTCGCGGCCACGACGCCGCAGTCGCTCCGACAATCCCAGCACCGAGGGCTGTGAGGGCGGTTCTGCGTGTGAATTGACGCAAAGCCCCGTTGGTTCCCGGCATTCTAGATTTCCTTCCTAACACGTGTTAGGAACACTAGACCTGTCACCTAACACGTGTCAAGCGTCACAGGGATGTTGCGTGGATCTCACTTTTGCGGTCCGTAGCACCAGCAGGCTCACATGAGGCATCCAGCGAATTGTGGCAGGCTAGAGAGAATGAGTTCCCAGCAATTCCGCGTGAGCGGGAGGTCGAGCAAGCGGCCACGTCAGGAGCGTCCAGCGGGCGCCGGTACGGGTTTTTTGTTTTGCCTCATCACCATCGCCTGCATGGTTGGCCTGGCCGCGACGTACTACTTCTTCGTCCGCACCACCACAGGCCAGTTCATCGACGAGTCGGCCCTCGTGGAGGCCACGGAACTCAGCGGTCCCGCAGGTAAGGCCTCAACCGGATTTCTCGACGTCCTGCCCGTCACCTCCCTGGTCATCGCCACCCTCGTGGTGTTGTTCGTGACCATCGCGCGCCGACGCTGGACGGCCGCGGGCATCGCCGTCGTCGCTTGCGTGGCCGCCAACATCGCCACCCAGGTCCTCAAGCTCCTCATCCCCGACCGCCCGGACCGTGGCGTCCAGACGCTGGAGATGAACTCCCTGCCCTCCGGCCACACCACCCTGGCGGCCTCCGCAGCCGCCGCCGTTTTCCTGATGGTCTCGCCGCGTTGGCGCCCACTGGCAGGATTCCTGGGCAGCTCCTTCGCCGTCGCAACAGGCGTGTCCACACTCATCAATCAATGGCACCGGCCTGCTGACGTGGTTGCCGCCTTCTGTGTGGTGGGGGTCGTGATGCTGCCCGCCGGATGGCTGATCCTCCGTTCAGGCAACAGCTGGAACGTCTGGCGCGGCTACGGCGAGCACTGGGCTTCCTCCAGGCTGTGGGTCTTCCTCACACTCGCTGCGCTCCTGGGCGCCGGTGCCGTGGCAGCCTATTCGCTGCTTCAGGTGATGCCGGGCTTGAGCACGGAGAGCACCACCGACTACTTCTGGGCCGGCACCGCGTTGATCGTGATCGCAGGTTACCTCTCCGCCTTGGGCGGGATGTGGCTCTTTGGCCTGGCCGCCAGGAGGCGTTAACGCACGACGGCGGGCGGCCGCTTCGCCGTTTGGCGCCCGAGCGCCGCATGGGTCCCGGCCCAACAGAACTCCCCATGGCATCCGGAACACTCTTGGCTTACGATTAATCCATTCGCTGGATTAATCGTCAGGAGAGACCCATGCCTTCAACCCGAACCGGCCGCGGTGCGACCATTTTGCCAGCGCCTCCCGCTACCCGGGACCTCGTGGTCGACTTCATCCGCGTTGCCTGCATGTTCGCCGTGGTGGCAGTGCACCTGCTCATGATGGGCATCAGCGTGGGCGGGGACGGCATTGGCGTGGAAAATCCATTGACGTCCCTGAGTTGGTTCGCTCAAGGAACCTGGTTCGGCCAGGTGATGCCCCTGTTCTTCGTGGTTGGCGGCTTTGCTTCCCTCACTTCCTGGCGGAGCCTGCGGCGGAAGGGCGGAGATGCTGGCGACTACCTCCGAAACCGCGTGCTGCGCTTGGTCCGGCCCACGGTGGCCCTGTACGCCTTCCTCGCTTTGGCCCTCTGGATTGCGACGGCGGCAGGCGTCCCGGGCGAGCTGCTGAAAGTCATTGCTGCGGGCGCCGGAGTCCAGCTCTGGTTCCTTGCGGCGTACCTGCTCTGCCAAGCCATGGTGCCCGCAATGGCGCGACTCCACGAGGCTGCCCCATACCGTACCGTGGCCGCTTTGGCGGCCAGCGCCGTCGTCGTCGATCTCCTGCGGCTGGGGCTGGAACGCAACCCGTGGGGCTTCGACTCGAACCCGATCGGGCTGCTGAACATGGTGTTCGTGTGGGGCTTGCTGCAGCAATTGGGATTCTTCTACGCGGACGGCTTCTTTGATCGGTTCGCGCGGTGGAAGCTCGTCGCGGCCGCCGCCGGGTGCTACGTAGCGCTGGTGCCACTCACGCAGGATGGCCTGTACCCCGTGGACATGCTGACCAACCAGAACCCTCCGATGTTGCCCCTGGTACTGGTAGGCCTGGCGCATGTGCTGTTGGTAAAGGCTGCCTATCCTTGGGTCCAGCGTGTGGTCCAGCAGGCGTGGGTCCAGAACGTGATGTTCGTCGTGGGGAGCCGGGCCATGACCATCTACCTGTGGCATCTGCCGTTGATCATCGCGATGTTTGGCCTGGCCCTGGTGCTGCGTTTGCCCTTCCCGGAACCGGCGGGCACGGAATGGTGGCTGAGCCGTCCGGCGTTCTACATCGTGGCCTGGGCTCTGGTGCTGCTGGTGTCCACTCCGCTGGTTCGGCTGGAACTCGCGAGCACGGCCTTGACTCCGGGGGCTTCCCGTCCGGCGCTGTGGCGCATCGGCCTTGCGACGGCACTGGCGATCATTCCGCCGTTCGTGGTGATGCGCAGTGCGTTGGATGCCTGGAACGCGACGTGGGGGTTGGTGATGCTGGTGGTGGCTGTTGGTTTGGTGACCGGGCGTAGCGCGGATCGAAAGTGGAAGACGCCGGTGGTGAGGCTCCCGGAGTAGGCGCTACCCGGCCTTGACCGGTGCCGTCTCCATGACACGACGTTTCACGTCCTGGCGAGTGGTTTCAGTTTGGAAACCGGCAGCGGCCAGCCCGGATGGCCAGTTGCCATGGCACTTGGCGAGCTGCTCAAAGCAGTTCCGCAGCAGTTCCTTGGGCGGAGGAGTGTGCCCGTCGCCTGTATCGGGCCCCCACCGATCCATCAACATGTGCAGATTTTCTTCATGTCCTACGACATCCAGGAACGGCAGCTGATGGTTCTGGATGTGGAACCAATCCTTGGCGTTCTGGATGAGGGCAACCGTGTGACTGAAGCCCGCCTTGTAGGCCGGAAGCAGGTCGTGGGCAACGGAGGCAGGCAGCGAAGACATGTCCGTCCCCTTCATGCCCCAAGCGTGAGTGAGGTAGCGCTCCACAGCGCCCGGGTAGAAGCGCGAAATCGATATTTGGGGATTCACCGCGAGTGCAAGTGATGTGGGAAAGAAACGGGACAGAGCGAGACTGGCGTAGCCACCGCCCGAGCTTCCGAAGAACACGACGTTGTAACCCCACGTCTCCCTGACGATGCGCTGAATTATTTCGGCGAGCGCTTCCTGGAGATCGGGCTGCTCTTTGGACCCGGCGTACCACGCCAGATTGAGTTCATTTGCAATCCGCAAGCTCGGATCCGAGATAAAAATGCGGTTCACGGGGAGGTCAGCCGTGATTCCCTGACCCAAAAACCAAGGGAGCCTGACATCGTTTTCCGCTGCTCCGTGCAAGCACACCAACGTGGTGTCGGAGTCCCCAGGAATGTTGAGTATCTCGAGCGGAAGACCATTGTGCTGGATCGTGATCAGTCCGGCCGGGATCTTGTCTGAGGACAGGAAGTCGCGAAGATCCGTGTACTCTGCGAGCTCGGTGGTTTTAGCAGTTGGGTTTTCCGACACCACGGTAGTCTAGCCGGGCCCGACGCCACGCCCCGAAAGATGGCGTCCTCTTCGGTTCCACGCGGTGAACTGCCGGAACGGCCCGACGATTTCGGTAATGGCTGAAATCGATGAGATGGGACCTCCGGCAGAGACAATCTATTTGGAACCCGGGGCAGCCTCAGCGCTCTGTTCGTGGGCGTTTCCCTCGACTTCCGCGCCTGTTGAGGCTCGAACCTCAATGCCCGCGCTTACACCAATGACTGTGTTGTCACGCACGACCGGAGAGACCGTCCAATTCAAGTAGATGCCTACCGCGGATTTTTCATTGGATTCCCGCAAGACGTTGCCCCGCACTTCTATGCCGCGAAGTGGCGCACTGGAAATCCCATTCACGGCGATGCCGCCACCTGTAAGGTCGGGGTCCAACTGGTTATCCAAAACCTTGACGTTCTCAGACCGAATGATGTCGATCGCGGCGCTAGGGTTCGTCGGCTCGGTGTCGGCGTCGGTGTGGAGCTTGTTGCCTTCGACGACGACAGAAGACGCCTGGACTTTGATGAAACGACGGGAAACGTTCCGGACCTCGTTATCGCTGATTTTCACTCTTCCCGCATTGAACGGACTTGACTTCCCGTCGTTGAAGAGAACGTGAATGGCGTCGCCTTCTTCACCAGTGATATTTTCCAAGCGATTGTTCATGATGAATGAACTTGCCTTCGCATCCGCCGTCGAGTTGAGAGCGATGCCCCGAGAGGCACCGGAGTTGTTTCCTCCTATGCCGTCCCCCACGCTGACTACGTTGCGAATGATGTTGTCTCTAATGACTACGCCGTAGCTTGTGGTTGCATCTATCCCGCGGGCAGATTGCGTTTTCGACCAAAAATTCTCATAAATGCCGTCCTCAATGGTCGCGCCGGCGCCGGTAACTTTCAGTCCATACGCCGCGTGGTTACGACCATCAATATGCACGCCAACCTTGGCATTCTTCCCCGCAACCGTGAGAACGGTAATGTCGCTGGCATCGGCCACGATCGTTGCGTTATCGGTCTGTAAAGTCCTGTTGTCACCATTCAAAACAAGACCTTTGGTGATGCGGAATGTTCCATTCGAAAGACGTCCTCCACCAGCGTTCAGCCATGACTGAAGTGCCGCTGTGTCGTCCGTGATGCCGTCGCCCTTTGCAGTGTTTGGAACGGTAGATTTGCGATCCAGGTCAGACGGCGCGGCGGCTTCCCGCTGCGGGCTTTTGCTTTCGGTTGGGCGCGAGGGCTGGCAACTTGTCAGAAACAGGCACGCACATGCAATGAGCAGCGCGACTATCAGCGGTCGACGTCGAGCCGGTTGCGCGTCTGCCATTGCACCCCTATCCCCACATAGATCCCCTATCATGCTAGCCCGGCACCTCACGTCTCAACCAACCCACTAGCAGGTGCCCAAACTACGGCGCGCATCCGCCACAGGGTCAGGCGCGCTTCGCAAGTCTAGTAGTTCCGCCTGTGCTTCAGTCTGGGAATAGCGATTGCAAACACAACGGCCGCGGCAAGACCAAGCACACCGGTCGCCCAGACACCTGCAGCCAGGGAGATGGCAGCCGTCAGCCCCGACAGCAGCACCGGTCCCCCGGTGGCTCCGGAATCTGCGATGAAGCGCCAGATCCCCAGGAAATGGCTCCTTCCGTTGTCCGGCGAGAAGTCAGCACCCAACGTCATGATCAGGCCGGAGCTGATGCCATTGCCAAAGCCGATCAACAAAGCAGCCAGCAACAAAGACACGAAGCCACCCGTAAACGGAATGAGCACCAAGGCAAAGCCCATGATCAGCGTGGATGGAACGGCCACCCATTGCCGGCCCTTTCGGTCCATCAGCTTGCCCGCGGGATAGAACACCAACATGTCGATAGCTCCCGAGAGGCCATAAATTAATGAAGCATGGGTCGCGTCCATGCCCAGATGGTCGGCCCAGAGCGGGATAACCACTTGGCGGGAGGCCCGGAGGGCACTGAGCAACAAGATACCGAAGCCAACGGAAAGGAACACTCCGGAGTGTGAAGCGGCTACCTGCCGCAGCGTGGAAGCAGCAGGTGCCGGCGCGCCGTCGGACGTGTCTGGGGCGACCAAATCCGGAATGGTGAGCGACAGTGCGGCAGCACCCATCATCCCCACAAAGCCCACCCAGTATCCTCCGCTGATCCCGGCGAACTGCATCACTCCGGCACCGATAAAGGGCCCTATGAAAATGCCAATCCTGGTCACGCCGCCGAGCGTGGACAATGCCCGGGCGCGGAAGATGACCGGCACCGCCTCTGTCAGGTACTTCTGCCTGGCCAGGTTGAAGACGCTTGAACTCATGCCTACGACGGTCATTGCCGCAGCAAGCAGCCAGATGCCATGTTCCAGGCTTGGGGCGAAAGCAGCCGCACCCAATGCCAGAGCACCGGCCGCACCAGCACCAACGATCGCCCACCGCTCACCAAACCTGATGGTGATGATCGACGCCGGAATGTTGAAGAGCCACGATCCCACGCCAATCAGTGTGACGATCAACGCCGAGACGGCCACCGACGCACCCAGATCACGCGCCGAGAGGGCAATGACCGGCAGGACCGCTCCTTCACCGATACAAAACAGCAGCGCCGGCCCGAAAGCGGGTAGAGCAATGCTGCGGAGGCTGAAGCTTTGGTCTGCTTGGGTGCTTGTCATCCCTTTCATCCTAGGACTGCTCCCTCCACGGAACGCTTCGTCACGTGTAGGCAGATTCCTTACGATTCCACTAGAGTCCGGGTCATGACCATCTCGAAGCGCCGTGACGTATCACGCTATCCCCGGACGCAGACGGTGTTCCCATCCTTCGAGGATTTCCTTGAGACAGAACACCTGCCAACAGAAATCATCACCATTGACGGGGCGCAGCCGCTCGACATCTTCTACCTCCCGACCGGTAGCAAAACAACGGTGGTCTCGTTCCACGCCGCCATCGCAGGCCAGGACGCCGTGCTGCCGATGTTCTCCGGCTTTAAGGTGACGCAGGACCACTCACCAAATCAGATCTTCATTTCAGACCCGGGTTTGCTCGCAAGTGACGATCTTACGATTGGCTGGTTTTCAGGCACAGATTCGCTCCCGCTTCAAACGCTACTTCCGAAGGTTCTGGCCAAGCTGATCGAACAGGCAGGCGGGACACGCACACTCTTCTGGGGTCCTTCCGCTGGCGGTTTTGCTGCTCTGTTCTATTCCAAGTACTTCCCCGGCTCTCTGGCAGTTCCGGTGAACCCTCAGACAATTTTGGCCAACTTCAACGAAATCCATCAGAAGCTGTACACGCATGCCGCCTTCGGTGCAGACAGCGATGAAGCACATTCCGAAGTATTCTCGAAGACCCTCTGTACCGACCTCCGCTTGCACTACCGCGGCGAGACTCCGAACTACATCCTCTACGTCCAGAACGAGACCGATCCCCACGTCGAATTGCACATGGAGCCGTTTCTTAGTTCGCTCCATTCACTGGAACGGGTAAAGAAGATTTGGGGCAATTGGGGTGAGGGCCATGTCGCACCGACGTCGGAGCAACTTCGAGAGATCATCAGCTCCGTGACTAATCCGGAGCTTGACTGGGACCTCCACTTCTCCAACCCGGATTATTCCCGCCGGAGGTTCGCCTAAGGCGGCGTTGCGTACCCCTGCGTCCAGCCCGGGGTACGCAAACACCGCCATCCTGTCAGCGGGTTGATGCCGCCTTACGGTGACTTCCCGCTGCCAGAATTAAACCAAGCAGCACCAGGCCCACTGCCCAAAGGACGAAGCTGTGGTTAAGCCCAGTGGTCGCAAGGGCTGCGGAACCACCTACTGCGGTGGCAGCGCCAGCGGCCATCGTGCCTTGTCTGCCGCTTACACTCGTCCCGACACTACTGGCCTGCACGGCGGCAGCACCTGCGCTGACCCCTCCATTGCCGATACCAGTGCCAGGGTTGGATGTACCAACGTCCACGCCTCCAGCACTGGGACCACCGGTCATCGGCGGAGTTACAACGGGAGGGTTGACGACGGGCGGATCAACCACCGGTGGGTTCACAACCGGAGGACTCACAACCGGAGGATTCACTACCGGCGGGTTCACAACCGGCGGGTTCACCGCGCCGACAGATCCGCCACCGATACCAACCGAGGTCGAGCCGATGGTGACAGGCGCCGTAATGGGGACGATGAGCTGGGTACCGGAAAGCAGTCCATCCTCGCCGGACGTAGTGCCTCCCGCCGGTGCACCCGTAGTTCCAGTTCCCGATGAGGTTCCAGGGTTTGAAACCACCGAGTCGCCCAGAACACCGGCGGAAACACCGCCGACGTTCACCGGAGCGGTAATCGGAGCAACAACTTGCGTACCCGAAGCAACACCATCAGAACCGGAAGTACCGGCAGCCGGAACGGCCGAGCCGGAACCGGCGGTGCCGGTGGACGAACCACCGGTCGAAGCTGCGGAGTCACCCAAGGCACCGGCGGAAACAGCACCAACACCCACCGGAGCGGTAATCGGAGCAACAACCTGCGTCCCTGAAGCAACGCCATCAGAACCGGAAGTACCGGCAGCCGGAACGGCCGAACCCGAACCGGCGGTGCCGGTGGACGAACCACCGGTCGAAGCTGCGGAATCACCCAAGGCACCGGCCGAAACAGCACCAACACCCACCGGAGCGGTAATCGGAGCAACAACGTGCGTCCCCGAAGCAACGCCATCAGAACCGCTGGTCGTTCCCGCAGCCGGAGCAGCAGAGCCCGAACCGGCGGTACCGGTGGACGAACCACCGGTCGAAGCCTCCGAATCACCCAGGGCACCGGCCGAAACAGCACCAACACCTACAGGCGCCGTAATCGGAGCAACAACCTGCGTCCCCGACGCAACACCATCAGAACCGCTGGTCGTTCCCGCTGACGAACCGGCAGGAGCAGTCCCCGCTGGAGCACCGGAGGTCGCCGCCGAATCACCCAAGGCACCGACCGAAACAGCACCAACACCCACCGGCGCCGTAATCGGAGCAACAACCTGCGTCCCCGAAGCAACACCATCAGAACCGGAAGTACCAGCAACAGGAGCAGCTGCACCCGAACCGGCAGGAACCGCGGTCGTGCCACCGGAAGCGGCGGTTGAATCCCCGCCAACTCCCGCGGCAGTGGCTCCGATGTTAACAGGGACCGAAATCGGAGCCACTACCTGAGCGCCGGATGCGATACTTTCTCCCCCCGACGTTGTTGCCTGCGTGGCCTGTTCGGCCGGCGCAGGAGTTGTTGCACTAGGTGTTGCAGACGCCGATGAGTCCCCCAACAGACCCGCCGATGTGGAACCGACAGTCACAGGGACCGTCACGGGTGCAACCACTTGGGTGCCGGACACTACGCCGCCCGACCCGTTGGTGTTGGCCGCAGGAGCAGTGCCGCTGGCAGCGGCCGGTGCGGCAGAATTGGCTGGGCTCGTCGCAGTGGAGCCCCCCAGCAGACCCACTGAGGACGAGCCCAGGTTGATAGGCGCCGAAACCGGAGCGACAACTTGCGTTCCCGAACCAATGGCGTTGGAGCCACTGGTACCGGAAGGAGCCGTTGCCGGTCGCGCAGCCGGGCTGGCTGCGGGCGCCGTGGAACTTGCGGTCGAGTCCCCCGCCACGCCAAGTGAGGTGGAGCCGACAGAAATTGGTGCTGATACTGGTGCCACGACTTGCGTTCCTGACAGAAGTCCGTCCTGCCCGCTGGTCGTGTCTGCGGCATTGGCCGCGGTCGCGCCGAGGGCAATCAGCCCTCCGGCAAAGCATGTGCCGAGGAGGCACCTGCGTATTGTCGAATTCATGATGATCTTCTCCTGAAGGTCTTGTTCCCAGAGACGTCCTAGTTATGGATCGTCCAGTGACCGTCTGCCGCAAAGAGACATGCGACGCGGTTAGGGAACTAATCAGGAGATGAGCCGGGATCAAATGAAACCGGCTCTGGATGCTGTTCATTGCCGGCCGATGCGAGGCCAGAGATTAGGTCAGCGGGAACGATCAGGGCGCCGTCCAAGTAGGCAGCTGCCGGGCTGGGTGGGCCGTTCTGCGAGCCTCCGGAGCCGACCCCGGTTCCGGCCAGAGGTGCCCCGTCGGGGCCGAAGGGGAGGTCCCCAGGAGCCTCGCCATCGGCAGTTGTCGCCGCGCTGACTGCTGTGCCGGCCTGGGCGGCGGCGACGGTACGCGACCACTCGTGGGATGGAGTGAGGACACTAGGTTCAGCCTCGGCAACTCCGTCGGCAGCGACTTCCGTCGGCGGCTGAATCAAAGACGTTTCCGCGGCCGGTGCACGTGGAACAACGACGACGGCGGCGGGCGGCGTGGCGCTCGAGCCGGGCTTTGTGGGGAGAACCGAAGTGTCGACGACGGGCAGTACCGGGAGAATTCCATCGGGACCCGTCAGGGGTGGAATCACGCCACCACGCGGTGGCAGGACGGTATCAACCACGTCAACGATTGGCTCCAGTACCGGTTTCGTCGCATCCGTCACGGGGCCCTGGCCGATCGGCTCCAAGGCATCGTTGACAGGCGGGACGACGGTGGCGACAGTGTCCTCGACCGCACCTGCCACGGGAGTTACAGCTGTATCCACCACCCCGCCGACGGTCCCCGCTGGAACAACCTCGCTCACGATCGGCAGAGTGCCGACGAAACTGTCAGTTGACTGAGCTACCTGTTCGACCACCGGAGTAGCTGAAGGAACAGTTACCGTTACTGCCGGGCCAGGCACGAGTGGTTTCACTGCGGCCGGGAGCGGCACATCGGGCACTGGAATAGCGACGGCGGGAGCCGAAGGCTTCGGTGCCACGACGTTGGCTACGGATGCTTTGGTGTCTTTGGCAGCCTCGGCAGTGGCGTCCAGCGTCTTGTGGAGCTTCGCCGGAACGTTCTTGACGCCAGTCGTTGACGTAACCGTGGACGACACAGATGAAGTGATTCCACCAAAGAGTGACTGGTTGTTGGAGTTTCCGGAATCGGCGCTGGCGGCGCTGGCGGAGAGCGCCATCCAGACTGCGGTGCCGGCCCCTGCGATCATGACGGAGCGGAGAATCCGAGCAGCACGCGGGAACGCGTGTATGGCCTTCATCTCGACACCCCCCAGGTAGTCGCAAACCGATGGTCGCCTTCATCCTAGGACTGGACCAACGCAATAGTCCATGGGTTTGAGGGGTCGAGATGAATTTTTTATAAGCAGCCTTTGCTTTACGAGGGGAAGAATCCGGTCTTCTCGTGACCGAAGTCCGGCGAGGCCAAGGACCCACCTGCTGATCGACTGTGCTGGGCCTGAGTTTCCTGAAGCCGCTTGATGAACCAGCGCGACTGCTCCGGACCGTAAGGCAACACGGGGATGGCCTTCGTGGCGTCAGCAGGCATGTCTCGGATTGACTGCGTGGCTTGCCGAACAGCCGTAGTCATGGTGTTTGCCATGGTCTTGACGAACTCGTCGCTGGCAGGCTTGCCGTGGCCAGGTACCAGGTGCTCGTACCGGTGGCGCAGTGCCGAGATGTGGCGGAGGACGTCGGCCCATTCCTCCGGATACGAGTCCTCGAAAGAAGGGTGCGCGCCGTGCTCTACCAAGTCACCAACGAACAGCGTCGAGTTGGTACCTACCAAAAGGTCACCGTCGGTGTGCGCGCGGCCAAGGTGGAACAGCGTGGCAGTCACCCCGCCCAGGTCGACCAGGACCGGCTGGTCACGGACAATCGCGTTGGGCACAACAATTTCGACGGCGTCGCCCTCACCCGCGGCCATCTCAGGTTCGTTGGTTGCAACAAATCGGCGCTGAAGGTCGCCGTCCCTTTCGATAGTGGCTGCACAGTTGGCGTGCGCCCAGAACTCGGTGACGCCGTCGTCGGCGAAAACTGCGTTGCCGAAGAAGTGGTCGTAGTGCGCGTGCGTATTCACAACCACCAGCGGGAGCTGCGTCTTTTCGCGCACTGCAGCGAGAATCTCACGCCCTTGACGCGGTCCGCAGCCGGTGTCGATAACCATGGCGAGCTCGGTGCCCACTACAAGTCCGGTGTTGAGTAAGGAACCCTCGGTTTCAAGGACAAAGTGGTCCGGACCAAGTCCTAGCCAAGCTGACAATGAGTTCTCCGTATCCAGTGCAATCCGGCGATGTTCAGGCCTCGATTCTACCCACGGGAAGCTGGGAGGAAGCGGAACGAACCGTGCGCCGGTGAATCCGGTTCTGGTTAAACAGGTGAGGCCCGGAAGCTGTTGTGCTTCCGAGCCCCACCCTGGGTTGGACCGGGCCTACCCTCCCGCTAAGCGATTAGCTGTGACGAGAGGCTGCCTTCCTGCGGGTGATCAGCATCAAGACGAGGCCGAAGACCAGAAGGGCTGCAGCGGCCGCTATGTACGGCGCCAATTGCGCGCCCGTGTACGCGAGGTCTCCGCCAGGCGCATCCGTTGCAGGTGCGTCCGTTGCGGGAGTCTCCGTCACGGGTGCATCCGTTGCGGGAGCCCCAGTTACCGGAGCGTCCGTTTCCGCACCTCCAGTTGCGGGCGCACCCGTTGGCGCGTCAGTAGTCGGCGCCGGGGTTGTTGGAGGAGCAATCACCGTCGGGGTCTCCGAAGGCGACGGGCTCGGCGATTCCGTCGGCGTTTCCGTGTCGCACGGCGCAGGGGTATCCGACGGCGATGGGGTCTCCGACGGGTTGCCCGACTGGCTCGGAGCCGGAGACGGGGTCTCCGTGCACGGCGACGACGTATCCGAAGGGCTCGGAGTTGGAGTCGGCGTTACCGTCGGGGTTTCCGACGGGCTCGGCGACGGCGTCTCCGTATCGCACGGCGCAGGGGTATCCGACGGCGACGGGGTCTCCGACGGGTTGCCCGACTGGCTCGGAGCCGGAGACGGGGTCTCCGTGCACGGCGACGGGGTATCCGACGGGGTCGGCGTCACAGACGGGGTCTCCGACGGGGTCGGCGTCACAGACGGCGTCTCCGACGGCGACGGCGTCACAGACGGCGTCTCCGACGGCGACGGCGTCACAGACGGGGTCTCCGACGGGGACGGGGTCGCCGAAGGGGTCGGGGTCTCCGACGGGGACGGGGTCGCCGAAGGGGTCGGGGTATCCGAAGGCGACGGCGTCACAGACGGAGTTTCCGACGGGGTCGGGGTATCCGAAGGCGACGGCGTCACAGACGGGGTCTCCGACGGGGACGGGGTCTCCGAAGGCGACGGCGCCACAGACGGAGTTTCCGAAGGGGTTTCCGACGGCGTCGGGGTCTCCGAAGGCGACGGCGTCACAGACGCGGTCTCCGAAGGAGACGGCGTCACAGACGGAGTTTCCGAAGGGGTTTCCGACGGGGTCGGGGTCTCAGACGGAGTTTCCGAAGGGGTTTCCGACGGGGTCGGGGTCTCAGACGGAGTTTCCGACGGCGACGGCGTG
>NZ_JBHVRN010000010.1:144044-163294 GCF_042885775.1 Paenarthrobacter sp. NPDC058040 | reverse complement strand
CACAGACGGGGTCTCCGAAGGGGTTTCCGACGGCGCCGGGGTATCCGAAGGCGACGGCGTCACAGACGGGGTCTCCGAAGGGGTTTCCGACGGCGTCGGGGTATCCGAAGGCGACGGCGTCACAGACGGCGACGGGGTCTCCGAAGGGGTCGGGGTCTCCGAAGGCGACGGCGTCACAGACGGCGACGGGGTCTCCGAAGGCGACGGCGTCACAGACGGCGACGGCGTCACAGACGGCGACGGCGTCACAGACGGCGACGGGGTCTCCGAAGGGGTCGGGGTCTCCGAAGGCGACGGGGTCTCCGAAGGCGACGGGGTCTCCGAAGGCGACGGCGTCACAGACGGGGTCTCCGAAGGGGTTTCCGACGGCGCCGGGGTATCCGAAGGCGACGGCGTCACAGACGGGGTCTCCGAAGGGGTTTCCGACGGCGCCGGGGTATCCGAAGGCGACGGCGTCACAGACGGCGACGGGGTCTCCGACGGGGACGGGGTCTCCGAAGGCGACGGCGTCACAGACGGGGACGGAGTCTCCGAAGGCGACGGCGTCACAGACGGGGACGGAGTCTCCGACGGCGACGGCGTCTCAGACGGGGACGGAGTCTCCGACGGCGACGGCGTCTCAGACGGGGACGGAGTCTCCGACGGCGACGGGGTCTCCGACGGGGACGGAGTCTCCGACGGCGACGGGGTCTCCGACGGGGACGGAGTCTCCGACGGCGACGGAGTTTCCGACGGGGACGGAGTCTCCGACGGCGACGGGGTCTCCGACGGGGTCGGCGTCTCAGACGGGGACGGGGTCTCCGACGGCGACGGAGTTTCCGACGGGGTCGGAGTCTCAGACGGGGTCGGCGTCTCCGAAGGAGTCTCAGACGGGGTCGGGGTCTCAGACGGAGTTTCCGACGGGGTCGGGGTTTCCGACGGGGTCGGGGTCTCGGAAGGCGACGGCGTCTCAGACGGGGTCGGGCTCGGCGAAGGCGTCTCTTCGTAGGAAATATCAGCCGACGCGTTGATCACCTGGGCTTCAACGCGAGTGAAGACCGCGTATACCTGGCAAGTGGCGTCACCGTTGTGGAACCAGTTCAGGGTGGCATCCGTAGTGGGCAGCACTGAGGCGTCCACCGATACCGAGCCGGCCAGACTCGCGGTGACGCAGAGGTCAACTGCCACCATGTCTCCGACTGCCGCGGGTTCGTTGACCGTCAAGGTGCTGCCATTCAACGTGGCATCAGACTCGCCGGCGCACAGCTGGACGGAGCCATTGCCGCTGCTCAGCTCGATCGGCGTCTTCACTACGTTGGTGTTCAAGGTGACCTTGGCTTGCGTTCCAACGTCATAAGGACCCGACGAGGTGGGATCGATGGACAACTCCGGCGTGTAGGCCTGGGCCAGGAAGCCGAGTGTCTCATCGATGTCGCCAGGGCCGAGCTTGCTGGCCACGCAGGTTGCCTGCTGGGCCGAAGTCAGCTGAGCAAAGTCAGCAACACACCAAGCCAACATCTGCAGCCGGTATCGATCCGTCGAGTTCGAGTCGGAGGTTACGAATTTGTTTACTGCACCGTCGCCGGTCACGTACTGGAAACCGTGCTGCACGATGTATGCGAACTGGCGGCGCTGTGCGTCCGTCATGTCAGCGTTCTTCTCGAGATCTTCGTCGAGGGGTCGCCCGTCGTGGCATGCATGCAGATCACGGTCTGTGCAGAACATCCATGCACTGATTGGGCCACCGCCCACAGGCCCACCTTCGGCCTCTGTAGCGTACCGGACACCGCACAACGGTGGCAGTGCAGTACCGCCAGCAGGGTCGCCGTCGAGGTTGTAAAGCGGCACCACTAGACCTTGGTTGTAGTCATCCAAGTAGGCGCCGTCGATCGTAGTGTCTGGTGCGTTGTCAGTGGCACCTGGACAGGCCGGCGCATCGAAAGCTGAGGCAGCGACCGGCGGCGCTACTGCCGAAGCCGGCGATGGAAGCGCCAGTTGTGCTGCAAACACCCCCGTCGCCAGTATGGTGGTCGCAGCAAAAGCCGCGGCGAATCTTCTGATCATGATTTCCTTCGGTTTTGATGAGTTGCAACTCTCGCGTCCACATCTCCGGGAGATGGTCGGCGACGTGCACGCGCAGCTGAACCGCCGCTGTCGAGGGCTCAACCGTTGAACAGGTAGAACCGGCCGAAGGATCCTGTCGCCGATCTATCAAAATGTGATGGAAGTCACCAAGGAAACCAAAAGGGCCACGATCAAAGTGATCGTGGCCCTTGATGCAGAAGCGCCCCTGAAACGAAATAGATAGAGAGCGCCCGCGATATTTGTACTACCTGACGGCTAAAGCAAGATACTCATTACCTGCCAGCCCGAACCCACTTGGCGGGCGGGGAAAAACCCACCTGCACCATTGCCCGGGTACAACACCAAGCCTCCGGCCCCGTTGCGGGCGAGGAGGTCCACTGCGCCATCGCCGTCAAAATCTCCTGGACCTTCGATGGCATTCATGCCGCCCCAACCCCAACCGATCTGCTTGGCAGCCAACCAACCGCCCGAACCATTCCCTGGGTAAAGGAGCAAGCCGCCCGACGAATTCCGCGCCAGGACATCAGCCTTGCCATCTCCGTCAAAGTCGCCCGGACCGTCAATTGCGGTCATGACGTTCCAGCCGGACCCGATCTGCTTCGCCGCGAGCCAGCCACCGGCGCCGTTGCCCGGGTACAGCCACAGCACGCCGTTGCCGTCCCGGGCCATAACGTCTGCCTTCCCATCCCCGTTGAAGTCACCCGGAGCCTCGATGGCCGTCATCACGTTCCAGCCGGAACCAATCTGCTTCGCCGCGAGCCAGCCACCGGTGCCGTTGCCCGGGTACAGCCACAGCACGCCCTTCGTGTCGCGGGCAATAACGTCGGCCTTGCCATCGCCGTTGAAGTCACCGACGGATTCGATGGCTGTCATCACGTTCCAGCCGGAACCAACCTGCTTGGCAGGAAGCCAACCACCTGCACCATTGCCCGGGTACAGCCAGAGAACACCGTTAGTGTCCCGCGCGAGAACATCCGACTTACCGTCCCCGTTGAAGTCCGTGATCTTGACCCGGGTGGACTTGACGGCGTTAGCCAGGGCAGCCGTGGCATTGACCAGTCCAGCTCCGCATCCTTTGGAACAACCTCCCGGAAGCGGCCTGGCGGTGTCCTTCAACCGCTGCTCCAGGGCAGAGGGAGTCAATGAACCACCTTCAGCAGAGAACAGAAGGGCCGCGACGCCAGAGACGTGCGGCGCGGCCATGGATGTTCCCTCCGCCCAGGCATAGCCGGGCTCTCCTTGTGTGGTGGCACCCGAATTGAAGGTGGAGAGGATTCCGTCCTGCACATTGGTTGTCATGTCGCCACCGGGAGCAGTGACATCCACGGTGCTGCCGTAATTGGAATAGTCGGCCCGAGCGCCAGCCCTGGTGCTGGCCGCAACCGCAACAACGTTCTGGCAGTTTGCCGGACTCACATCAGCTGCGGGCTGGTCGGAATTTCCAGCGGCCACCACCACAACAGCACCGGCATTGTGGGCGAAGTTGATGGCGTTCTGGTACGTGGCGGAGCAGGCTTTGACACCACCCAAGCTCAGGTTGATGACCTTCGCCGGGTTGGGATTGACGGGAACGCCGCTCACTACGCCGCCAGCAGCCCAGATAATGGAATCGGCGATGTCAGATGTGTAGCCACCACAGAAAGTCATTGCCCTGACGGGGAGGATCTTCGCTCCAGGCGCCACGCCGCTGATGCCGCGGTTGTTATTTCCGACGGCGGCGATGGTGCCGGCCACGTGGGTGCCGTGCCAGGAAGAATTCTCTGCGGGACTGCCCGCGGCGCATTCACCGGCAGGGGCCCAGTCACCCATGTCGGTCGGATCGGGATCCCGGCCATCGCCATCGCGGCCGTCCACTGCAGTGGCAATCATGTCGTATCCCGGGAGCACGTTTGCATCGAGATCGGGGTGCTTGGTGATCCCCGTGTCCACGACGGCAACCACCACTCCCTCGCCACGGGTGTAATCCCATGCGCCCGGAGTCCGGATGCTTCCCTGGCTCTCCCACAGATCCCACTGATCATTGAAGAAGCTGTCATTGGGCGTCGCGGCGATGTGCATCACGGCATCAGGTTCGGCGTACGCGACATTCGGCTCCAGGCGCAGCGATTGCGCGAACTTCTCGGCGTCTGTCGCAGAAAGCGCTTCGTCGAGCTTGACCACGTGCCCGCCAGTGGCAGTGTCGCGGACGCTCTTGGCCGCCACCCCCAGTTTTGAGGCCGCTTTATCGGCCGCATCCTCCACTGCCGCTTGGGCGGCTTGGACTGTGTTGTCCTTGAGGCCGATGATGAACTGGTCCGTACTTGTCTCAGGCGAGGACTGATGGACCCGCGGGCCGCCGGGAAGAACGTCGTTCTCTCCGGCTGCGGCCGGCTGCACAGCAAGCCCTCCGCTGATAAGTAATGTGGCCGTCAGCGCTCCAATGGTCTTCAAAGACTGCGCTCGGGATTTCAAGATCATGATGTCGGCATCCTTGGGACATCGCGAGGAACCCAGCCGGGCTGATCGCGGGCAACTGGAGACCACCAGCTGACCCCCACGAGATTGTAAACCGAGATTTGACTTGCATTACAAGTGGCGCGGCTTTATGACGAGTCATTGGATAAAAGCAACACAACCCCAACCAGAAGTGGTTGAGGTTCTGAATGGACAGCATCCGGATGCCCATCGTACGTTCTGTCGGATGCTTTGTTCAGTTGCATTGAACCCGCTGCCTGATTGAACGCATTCCGGCAAGTTTGTTCAACAAAGACTCTGGTTCAATCATATTGAACGACCTGCTCACCTCTTATGACTTCGATTTGGAACTAATTCGCAGCGAGTTGTTCGGCAGGCACATCGCGGGCCTGCTTGACGATCAAGAACGAACCAAACTGCTGAAGAAGGTTCATCAGCTCGAGTTGGACAAATTTGTTAGCGGCCTTCACCGCGGACTGTTCTCGGGCAGTCCAATCGACAAGCGGGCCGAAGCAGCCGAGCGGTTCAAGGCGCTCACAAGGGGGCTGGCCACCGCAGGCCATAGGTAGAGCCGGCGCCAATTGGCGCCGGCTCCGAGGCCTACATATCCGCCAGCGCACCGCCCGGGTTCTCCATGCAGTCGGCCACGTACCGGAGGAATCCAGCGGCCGTTTCGCCGTCGCAGACACGGTGATCGAAGGCCAGAGTCAGCTCCGTGACTTTGCGGACGGCGAGCTCACCGTTCAACACCCAGGGCTTGTCGATGATGCGACCAACGCCAAGCATCGCCACTTCCGGGTAGTTGATGATCGCTGCCGAGCCGTCCACGCCGAACACCCCATAGTTGTTCAGTGTGAAGGTGCCCGAGCCCAGTTCCGTGGGGGTCGCTTTGCCGTCGCGCGCGACGGCGGTGAGTCGCCTGATCTCTGTGTCCAGTTCGCGGGCACTCAGCTGATGCGCGTTGCGCACGGAGGGAACAACCAAGCCGCGATCAGTTTGAGCGGCAAAACCAAGGTTGATTCCGTCGAATCCAACGATCTCCTGTGACCCGTCGGCCACGGTTTCGAAGCGCGTATTGAGCGCCGGGTATTTTTTTAACCCAGCCGTGACAAAACGGGCAATGAAGGCCAAGAGCCCGGGCGTATCGTGTGGCGAGCGCTTCTTCAGTTCCGCACGCATCTCCAGCAACGCAGTGGCATCCACGTCCACCCAGACAGTAGCTTCCGGGATCTCCGAACGGCTCTTGGCCATGTTCGCAGCGACCGCCTTGCGAACGCCGCGAACCGGCGTGCGGGCTGAAACAGCAAGGCCAGTCCGGGAATCGAGTTCCCCCTCAACAGCGGCAGGCACGGCAGGCGCCTGGGCCGAAACCGGGACCGCCTCGGCAAGTGCTTCCGGAGAGGCAATAGCCGCCTCCACATCCTTGCGCATGATCAATCCGCTACTGCCCGAACCCTCAATGGAGTCCAGTGAGACACCGTGGTCCCGCGCCATTTTCCGCACGAGCGGCGAGATGACGGCGCTGAGCTTTCCGGGGATCCGTGTACCTGCAACTGCGGGTTCCAGCACCGCAGCGGGAGCTGCCTGCGCCTCCGGAACGGAATCGACGACGGCGAGACTCGCCTTCCGCGGGCGGGTGCGGCCAGCGGTCGCGCCACCAGGCGTTCCGTAGCCGATGAGGACGTTGCCTGAGCCCGCCTTCTCCTCGGTCCGGTACGTCTCGGCTGCGGCGGACACCTCGGCCGGGGCGACGACACCCGTGGAAACGGGATCTTCCGTGCCAGCAGGAGCCTCGGGCGCAACCGGAGCGGCACCTGCGCGGGCGATCGAGATCAGTGGCTTGCCGACGTCGAGCGTTTCGCCTGCCTGGCCATGCAGCTCGGCGACCGTGCCGGCGTAAGGCGAAGGCACCTCAACCATGGACTTGGCGGTCTCGACTTCCGCGATGGGCTGGTCGACCTTGACCTCGTCGCCCACAGCCACCAGCCAGTTCACGAGTTCGGCCTCGGTGAGGCCCTCCCCCAGGTCCGGCAAAAGGAAAACCTGCATATCTGAGCTCATGATCAGTCCTCCCATTGAAGGTCGTCGACGGCGTCGAGGATTCGGTCGACGCTGGGCAAGTAGTAATGCTCCAACTTGGGTGACGGGAACGGCACGTCGAAGCCAGTCACGCGGCGGATCGGCGCCGCCAGGTAGTGGAATGCGCGCTCCTGGACCCGGGCCACGATCTCAGAAGAGACCGAGGCAAAGCCATGGGCTTCGGCGATCACGACGGCGCGTCCCGTCTTGCGGACCGACGCACAGACGGTCTCGTCGTCGAACGGGACGATGGTCCGTACGTCGATGACTTCCAGCGAGCGGCCTTCTTCTGCGGCCGCAGCGGCAGCTGCGAGCGCAGTGGGAACGGACGGGCCATAAGCGATGAGCGTCGCGTCCGTGCCGGGACGTGCGACGGCGGCGCGGCCCTCGGTGGAGGTTCCGGCGTCGTGCTCTGCGCGCAGGGCCTCAAGGTCCACCTGGTCCTTGGACCAGTAGAGCTTCTTGGGCTCCATGAACATGACGGGATCGTCGGAGTCGATGGCTTCGCGCAGCATGCGGTACCCGTCAGCGACGGTAGCGGGCGTGTAAACCTTCAAGCCGGCAGTGTGTGCGTAGTAGGACTCGGAGGAGTCGCAGTGGTGTTCCACTCCCCCGATGCCGCCGGCGTACGGTACCCGGATGACCATGGGCATCTTGAGCCGGCCCTTGGTGCGGTTGTGCATCTTGGCGACGTGGCTAACGATCTGTTCGAAGGCCGGGTAGGCAAAGGCGTCGAACTGCATCTCGATGACGGGCCTCATGCCGTTGATGGCCATGCCCACTGCCATGCCGACGATGCCGGACTCGGCCAGCGGCGTGTCGAAGCAGCGCTGCTCGCCGAATTCGGCCATGAGGCCGTCGGTGATGCGGAAGACGCCGCCGAGCATTCCGACGTCTTCACCGAACACGAGCACCGAAGAATCGGCACGCATGGCATCAGCCATGGCCGTGTTGAGTGCTTTGGCCATAGTGATGGACTGCGGCCCGGTCGATTCTGCTGTGGCGGCAGCCGACGCGGCGGCACTGGCCGTCGCGGCACTGACGTTTCCGTTGACTGAGGTGGTGACGGTCATTTTGTGCTCTCCTCTCGTGCGAGTTCGCCGGCGAGCAGTTCAGACTGCTCTTTGAGTTGCGGGGTTTGCTTGGAGAAGACGTACTTGAAGAGGTCCTGGGGCTGGACCGGGACGTCTTCGCCCAGGCCTTCACGGAGCTGGGTGGCGACGGCTTCCGCGTGCTCGGCGATCCTGTTGCCGCCCTCGTCGTCGAGGAGGCCCTTGTCCGTGAGGTAGGCCTTCATGCGGGTCAGCGGATCCTTGGCCTGCCACTCGGCAACCTCGCTGTCAGGGCGGTAGCGTGTGGCGTCGTCTGCATTGGTGTGGGCCTGCATGCGGTAGGTGTGGGCTTCGATCAGCAGCGGACCTGAACCTTCGCGGGCCAGCTTCACGGCGCGGTCCATGACGGCGAGCAGCGCGACGAGGTCATTGCCGTCCACACGTTCGCCTGCCATGCCGTAACCGACCGCTTTGTGCGCCAGCGAAGGAGCCACGGATTGGTGGCTGAGAGGAACCGAGATGGCGTATTTGTTGTTCTGTACGAAGAAGATGACTGGCAGGTGGAAGACTGCAGCGAAGTTGAGGGCTTCGTGGAAGTCACCCTCGCTGGTGGCACCGTCGCCGCACATGGCCATGACTACGGTGTCCTCGCCGCGGAGCTTTGCGGCGTGGGCGACGCCGACGGCGTGGAGCAGTTGGGTGGTCAGCGGCGTGCACTGGATTCCGACGTGGTGTTCCTTGGGGTCGTAGCCGCCGTGCCAGTCGCCGCGGAAAATGGTCATCGTCTCAACGGGATCGACTCCACGCGTCATGACTGCGACAGCGTCGCGGTATGTAGGGAAGAGCCAGTCACCTTCGCCGAGGCACATGGCCGCCGCAACCTGGCAGGCCTCCTGGCCGTGGCTCGAGGGGTAGACGGCCATGCGACCCTGCCGTACCAGGGCAGAGTTCTGGTCATTGACTCGACGTCCGATGACGAGCCGCTCATAGGCTGCCAAGAGTTCAGCATCGCCGGGCGTGGGGTACTCGTGGCCAGGTTCCGTGCCTTGGTCTTCCTTGGACCGCAAGGAGCCGTCCGGATTGACCATCTGGATTTGATGCCGGGCGGGCAGCATGTAGTCCTCAACGCTGATGCCGAATTTTCTCCGAACGTCAGCAGCCTGGTCCTCCGCCGCCGTTTCCGGCGCAGAGTGGTCTGCATGGATCGTCATTGGTCCGTCCTTCTCTAGCCACTATGTGCTTCCAGTATGTTCCCGGCAGATGTTTCGTATCCAGCTTTGCCAAAAATCATGGAAGAGCTTTGAAATTGTGGCTATCCTGAAAGACGAATTGTCACTGTGAGCTGGGTAACTACCCATGCTGTAGACGAATTGGAGTTTGCTTTGAGCGAGAGCGAGGCTGAGCAAACCGCCGTCCCCCTGGACAGCGTTGATCGGGACATCATTCGGGAGCTCACCACGGACGGCCGAATGTCCATCACTCAGGTTGCGGAGAACGTCCACATCAGCCGCGCCCATGCTTATTCGCGATTGGCCCGGTTGACCGGAGAAGGCGTCCTGACCAAGTTCACGGCTTTGGTGGACCCGATCAAGGCCGGTCTTCGATCCTCGGCTTACGTGACACTGAAGGTCCAGCAGCATTCGTGGCGGGAACTCAAGGAGCAGTTGCGCGCCATCCCGGAGGTACACCACATCGCCCTGGTGGGTGGGGACTTCGACGTCATCTTGTTGGTGCGGGCCACGGACAACATCCACCTGCGCCGTGTGATCTTCGACCAACTTCAGTCCATGGACGGCGTGCTGGATACGCAGACTTTCCTTGTTTTTGAGGATGTTGATACGCGGTAGTTTCGCCACCGTGGCTGGGCGCGTCGGAATCGTCCAGTTTTGAACCATAAACTGTCCCCGTGCCCACCAAAACCGCCTTCCTCCCGCGCGTCGCTTTGCGGGCGCTTGTCACCCTTGTGGCGGGCTTTGCGGTGTGGCTCCTTCTCGCGATCCAGTTCTTTGCTCTCCCTCCGCAAGCTACTCCGCACCACACCGACGCGATCGTGGTTCTCGGCGGCTTGAGCCGGGAACGATTGCCTGTGGCCGAGGACCTCCAACAGTCCTTGGACATACCCGTCCTGGTTGTCTCCACCACGGGGCTCTCGGGCAATGCGGAAGGCGATGCGCTGTGCCAGGAGAATGCCGACGACCCGGGCTTGTTGTGTTTCCGACCTGATCCGCTGAATACGCGCGGCGAAACGGATGCCGTGGCCAAACTTGCAGCGGATAATGGCTGGAAATCCATCACGGTGGTCACCTCGGACTACCACCTGATGCGGGCGGGCACTTTGATGCGGCAATGCACGTCCATCGATGTTCAGATGGTTGGATCCGAGCCTGAGCTTTCGGCGGGCGCATGGCTCGACCGTTTTGCTGTCGAAACTGGTGGCCTGATTGATGTGTGGATGCGGCCGGAGTGTTGATCCTGGGGCCGCACTCTTGACGCCATCAGTCACCACACGACAACTCGCGTAAAACTGGCATCGAATTCTTTACGAACTCTCAATTGAATTTCCCGGCTCTTGAAGGATTCCGTCAAGGCATTGAGTTTGGCATGTCCCCCGGGCATTCTTTTCCCATAGGTCCAAGGTCTCACCCTACGAGCCCAAGGATCACCCGTGGAAAGAATCGGTTCCAACCCATTCGGCCCTCCTCCCCGCCGCTTCAGGCACCTCGCTTCGAGCCTGCTCGCCGCGTCCCTCCTCATATTTGGATTTCTTCAAGTACCCAGCGCCACTGCGGCACCTGCGCCTGTCTATCCCATCAGCGGATACTTCATCTACGGAAGCACCAGCGACGCAGCGAACACGCAGAAGCTCAGCGACATTAAGTCCGTTGGTGGAGACACAGTCATCACATTTGGTTCCCGACTCAGACCTGCAGCACTCGCTGATATCCCTGCCGCCTGCACCATTTCCGGCGTAAATTGCGCTACGGCAGCTGCTTCCGGCGTCAAAGTAAAGCGGTACTTCACCTATTCCGACGGCAACACCTGGGGATCGCCCGCCATCCTGTGCGCCCGCGACAGAACCGTCACCAGCGGAACGACCACCTACACCGTCATGGTGCTCCCCTCAGAGGGGAGCGGTTGCACTTCGCCCAGCGGAAGCTATGACGTAGTCGTGATCAGTGGTGGGACAGCCTCCTCCATGTCTGTGTCGTTGGGAAAGGCGGCCACCAGTCTGGGCATGAAGTATTACGCGGGCTTGCCGGCTCCAATTAATCGGACGGATATCACCTATCTGCCAGATCTGTCTTACCAAGCTACGTTGTCTGTTTTCACAGCCCGATTCTTGATCTACCAGGGCAAGGTAAACAATGTTGCCGGGCTGGCCGGTTTCTACCACCACACAGAGATGCCACTCAGCGATGGGACGGTTTGGGATCCTGTTCTTACCCTCTACCGCATGCAGAATGCCCGCATTGCCCAGTACCAACCAGGCCGGGCAGCTGTCGTCAGCCCTTACATCGACTCCCGATCGTCCTTTGGTGGACGGGTAACGGTAGATCAGGCACGAAACGCTGTAGAAAAGATCGCTAACACTGCGGGCGCCGTACATCTCTCAATTGCCGTTCAAGACGGTATGGGAACGGGCAAAGGTGGATCTTTCTTTGGCAGCGAGAGCACCAACAACGTGGACCAGTACGCAGCATCGATTGTTGGCAGTGGATCCTGGGGCAGCAAATACTTGGCTCCTACGCGCGACTATTTCTGGGCACTGGCGGAAGGAGTCGACGGCACCGGAGCAGAGCTATGGGCCAACCTGGAAGGCATGGCACCGGCCACGAGTCAGAACCCCTGCGACGGAAGCACCAGGGGTCAGTCCACGAAAGCCCGAATCGACAAGCAACTCCAGCAATTGGGAAACACGAACACGAAGGTGATTTCGTTCATGTGGGATCCCTACTTCACATGCGCTGGGACCTACCCTCCCATGGTGGAGAGGCTGAAATCCGGCAACATGACGCCCGTCATCACCGACTCAATTTTCAACGGCGGCAACGTCCTCGTAACGGGCTTCAACCTGAGCGGTGGAACCGTCCAAGTGAAATGGAGCGACACCTCGGGCAGGGTCTTCGATAAGACCGTTCCGGCAACAAACTACAACCCCAGTTACGGCCAACAACAGGGAATCAACCCGCGTATGGAGTCTGTGGTGGCCAATGTAGGCAGCACTTCGCTCGCCCCAGGTCGAAACTACTTCATCGATGTGACGAACGGCTCCGGGGTCAAGAACGACGCGCTCTATTCTGACCGCGGTTAGCGGCACGTTCACGGAAAGGCGGCCCGAAGCCCGGGCCGCCTTCTCGTGCGTCAGCACCAAACGGCAAGCCTTCACAGCGGCCTCGAACGTATGGAAACCGCCGCCGTCGAGTCGTCAGAATGTTGCGACCGACAGATCAAATGCAAGAATTGGAGCGTGGCCATAGTTCAACTGCAGGTAGCCGAGGAGGTACGAGTGGCTGAATCTGCCCACCCGCCGGTAGCCCCGTCGCCAGCACCTCGCCATCTACGCAAGCGCCGTTTCCGGGGGGAAACGCGCACCAGTCGTATGGCGGGCTACCAGCCCCAGGCCGGCGCCTCTCCCTTCCCCGTGACAGAAGCCGCTGCCGATGTCAGCTCCAGCGCCAGCACCAAACAAACAGCCGTCGAACCCGTCGCAGACGTACGCCCTCTTGAGCAAACTCACCGGGAACTTACGCTCCGGCAGAAGCGTCGCGTTGCCTTAGCACTGGTGATTCTTGTCTCAGTCAGCATTCCGCTGTTGGCGCTGGCGTTGATTTTTGTCCGCTGAGCGGGACTACGCCGGCTACGCAATTGAGGGCCAACTCAGGACGTGCGATAGCATCGGGAAGTCACTCACATAACTCCCGGGGGAAATCCATGCCCAGCGTCATGCCTATCTTCGGCACACGTCCGGAAGCCATCAAGATGGCTCCAATCGTCAGCGCCTTCCAAGAGTCGGCGGATTTCGACTGCATCGTGACCGTCACAGGTCAGCACCGCGAGATGCTCGACCAAGTCAACGAACTCTTCGGGATCAAGCCCGACCACGACCTCAATATTCTTCAGCAACGCCAATCGCTCTCGGCCATTATGACCAGGACCATCGACGGTCTGGACAAGTTGTTCGCTGAAAAGAAACCCGACGCAGTGATTGTGCAGGGCGACACCACCACGTCGACGGCCGGGGCAATTGCAGCTTTTTACCATGGCATTCCGGTGGTCCACGTCGAGGCTGGCCTCCGAAGCGGAGACCTGTTCTCCCCATTCCCCGAAGAAGCCAACCGCAAAATCACCAGCCAGATCGCCAGCCTCCACTTGGCGCCGACCAGCACCAGCAAAGCCAATCTCTTGGCTGAAGGCATCGCCGACGAAGACATCGTGGTTACCGGCAACTCCGTGATCGACGCGCTCCTGACCACCGTCGACAAGCAGTTGCCATTCAGCGACCCGCAGCTGGAAGAACTCGCGTCCAGCGGTCGCCGGATCCTCCTTGTGACCACCCACCGCCGCGAGAACCAAGGCGACGCAATGCGCGGAGTCGGCCGGGCCCTCGCCCGTATCGCAGAGGCTGAACCGGACTTGGTCATCGTCTTGCCGGCACACAAGAACCCGGTTGTACGCGAAGCAGTCCTCCCTGCGCTTGAGGGTAAGTCCAATGTGGTTGTTACCGAACCGCTTGCGTACGGAGAATTCACTCGGATGCTCTCACTCGCCCACATCGTCCTCACGGACTCGGGTGGAGTGCAAGAAGAAGCTCCTAGCTTGGGCAAGCCTGTCCTGGTGATGCGTGACAACACGGAACGCCCCGAGGCTGTCACAGCCGGGACGGTCTCCTTGATCGGAACTGACGAAGAAACGATCGTTAAAGAAGTCGATCGACTCCTGAACCAGCAAGACGCCTTCGACGCCATGGCGAACGCCGTCAACCCGTACGGCGATGGAAAGGCCGCGGAGCGAACCGTTGCGGCGGTTGCCCAACTCTTGGGAGTTGGCACACGCGCTGATGAGTTCGATGTTCCCGGCCTGGGCTAAAAACAACCGTCACTGAATCGCGCCGAAGGGCTCAGATCACAAGTCTCGAAACAGCAGCAGCGTCGCCACGAATCACGTAGCGGCGCTGCTGCTCTTCACCGACTGCTAGCATGAACGGGATCTGATAGAGAACCATCTGCAAGGGGCGTGTAAGATTTGATCGACTTTCGGAGTACCTTGATTGAGCCTGAAAGCCTCAGGCGAATCGTCGCGCCTCTGGTCGCCTACTTCGATTCACTTCGAGCCCCAGTCGATGACTCCAATTCTTATATGATTGTTGACCCTGATACAGGGCTACCCGCCACATGTTGTACACAAATTCAAGTTGCCGCGTTATTCGCACTCGACCATCTCTTGAACGACAACCGCAATGACCGTGTCGCCCTGCTTCTCGCAGAAAACGTGCGTCGACGCCAGAACCCAAATGGATCTTTCTCCAGCAGCTATAATCAGCCCGTCGACTCGCCGGATCTTCAGGACATTGCCGAAATTGGCGCTGCAGCCAACGCGCTTTACTATGTCCATCAGATAACTAACAGCCTGGCCGCCAAAGATGCTCTCATCGCCAACGCGGGGTATGTACTTACACAAGTTTCACTGGAGAATCCAGGAGCGATTTACAAGAGTTCACAGGCTAGACATGTCGACGTTTTAAACGGCGATGTTTACGCCTCGCTAACCTTGTCCCGAGCATTCGAACTCACTGGTGACGATCGCTTCCTCCACCAGATTCGACTTGTGGTCGACCACATCAAAAACAGATTTGGTGAATGGAACGAAGGCTGGTGGCCTTACGCCGAGACCTGGGATGGCAAAGTGGCAGTGGGACCGAGCCTTGCTTACCAAGCGACAATTATTGCGTTCGGGATGCCCATTGGACGCACGCTCGACCCAGGCCTTCGAGCCGAATGGTCGAACATACTGTCGACCGCCCTCAAAACAGTGGCTAAGAACCTCCCGGAGGGCCCCACCGATGATTCTGAGGCTCCCTCGTGGTCCCGCGACTGGGCAAACGTTTGGGAGATCCCTCTGGCGTTCGCGCAATTTCCGTATTCACCCTATGCACAGGACTACGTACGCAAACGTCTGCTGGGGGTTGAGCAAGGGATTACAGAGGCTGGAGTCGAGACTCTCCGACCGAGACCGCTGCAGAACAACGGCCGGACGCCTGTCACATCTCTGTACCGCAAAGCAGCCACATTCGCAGGCTTCCTGTCCGATATCCACCTGAATACCAGCCTGAAGATTACTAAATCATCGGCAGAAGCTAATCACTGAGCTTTCGGATGACTTTTGCTGGTACTCCGCCAGCGAGAGAGTTATCAGGAATATCAGCGGTCACTACGGCGCCGGCCGCAATGATGCAACCTTTCCCGATGGTGACTCCTCCCAGAATTGTGACGCTGGCACCAATCCAGGTGCCATCACCAACGGTGATGGGTGGCCACTTGTTGGCCCCACCGCGTTTCGAGGATGGACCAATTTCATGGGAATCAGTCACAAACCGAGTAAACGGACCAACCATGACATTGTCGCCGAGCGTTGTGTTGCTCCGCAGGTAGCCGTCTCGATTTACCAAGCATCCGCTACCGATCGTGACTGGCCCGGTAATTTCAGTTCCACGATATATGTTCGTTCGGTCGCCAATCCGAATCGGTCGATCCTCGCCGGACATGAACTGAACAGTCGGAGCAATCGTGCAGTTATCGCCCACCGACGTATCCGGGGGCAACCAAGCTTCTTTTCTCGGCGAGATGGCCCGCACCTTTTTATGGAGCTCATCGATCTGTCTCTTGAGACGGGATATCTCGAGTTCAAGTTCTTGCAATGTGTGACTCCGTTCGTAGAGTTCATCAGGAGAGTATGAAGGACCTTCAGTTCCCAATACCGCCAGGCAGCATCAGTCCACGAGGGCTAGGCGATGATCTGAAGTGCAAGACATTCGTCCAGCATCTGGTTCACACGTTCTTTCGAGGGAGCGGAGTGCGAATCCGATTCGTGTTCAATGACGAACCGGGCACCGGGGCGTCCAGCAGTGACTTCACGAAACGGTGAATAATGCTGATTCATATGATGAATGTCGCCGCTATTCTGAACATAGAAAAAATTGGTCGCGATTCCCGGGTCTGAGTATAAAGTCGTCAGGTTCACCCTGCGTGGATACGCTGCTTCCACCTCATCAAAAGAGCCGTACTCCGGATAGAGCGCAGTCGAATACGCTTCAGCAAAAACCCGGTAATAACTACCGATGGATGCTTGTGGTGAGAAAGCAAGGGCAATTGAACCTGCGATCTCCGGTGCCATCGCCATGGCCGCAAAGCCACCGCCGGAAAAACCCAGAAGTACAACACGGGAAGCTCCGCATTGCACCGCGATGCTTCGAATGAGAGCACCGTACCTCTCTGTGAGATTATCTGACGAATCTCCGGTGTACCACGCCAGCTTCAAGTCGTCGTGGACCTGCAGGGCGGTGTCGGAAAGGAACAGAAGGCTTTCAGGTCGGTGCTGGAGTGTTGCCATCCACTCGAAGCGCGGGAGCGTGTAGACCTCCCTGTTGAGCGCGCCATGCAGGGCCACGATCAGCACATCCGAGTCGCGCGGGTCCACGAGACAATCCAACGGGTAGGTCTCCCCCGGACCGGAGAGTTCCACAATGTGCCTCTGACGACCTTCCACACGAAGATGCTCCAAGTCCGGCCAGCTGACAATTGGCGCCTTGTGGCGAGCGTCCCAGTTATCCATTCATACTTCACTTTCTCTCCGCCGCCGAAATCATGCGCGTGGGCCTGCGTCTCCGAACGAGCTAACGAGATCGACGAAGCATTCTCTAGTAACGGGATGAAAGTCGACTCGCCTCGATGCCGTTGCAAAGGCACTCGAAGCAAGCCGACCATTCCGGCTGGTGAATCTGCTAACCCTCAGCTACAGCTTTTCCTTCTTGCCAATCTTCCAGAATTTCTTCCAGTACTTGCACAGCTTGGACAGCGTTGCCCACTGCCGAGGTGTAGGCCAAAGGTTTGGCGCTCAAGGGGCTCCCCTCGTCCAGTAGGCCCCAAACTGGTTGGCCACTCCCCACGTAGTCAGAATACTTAGACGGAAGGAAGGGGTTGATCGCCATTTCCCCGGTGCGTTCAACGTCGTTAACCAGGAGTACGTCGAACTTCGTGGTTAGGTTTAGAAACTCAAGATAAGGACGGTATCCCTGCGCCTTGACAATTCCCATTAGGCCAAATTCTTGAACCTGACGAACAACATCATCAGGCTTATTTGTGAAGACGTGCAATCGAAGTTTCCTGCGCACAGCAACAGACGAATTTGCCAGCGCAGTCAGAACCTCGATGAGACCGCGGTTCTCGTAGAAAGCACCGAAGTAGCCTACGTTCACTACGGAGTCGGACAACTCATACTGGGCAGGAAGAAGATCGTAACTCCGACTTGGCGGGGTTGGATGCACCCTCACTACAGATTTCGCCTGGATCTGTTCCTTCAGGCGCGGGTCGGAAACGTAGCTCAACATGTACTCAAGCTGATTATCATTGGTAAAGATCAGCTCATCCGCGAGGATGTATGTCACGTACTCGCACCAAGTAAACAGGCTGTTTGTTTCCAGTGATTCAAAACCTCTTGACACCACCGCACGCTCAAACTCTTCGAACAAGTCGTCACGAATCAGGTCACCAGGCCGAAACTTGCCTTGGGCATCAGTGCTCATCGGATCCGAAAACTCCGCCGTCCAAGCAACGTCAGGGTTTTGAAGCTTGAACTTCGCCGCAAGGAAATGTGAGCCGGGCCAAAGAACCCGGCTATAAAGGGTTTCGTATCCGCCAATCAATGCATCGCGGCGGTCAGCTACACCCAAACCTTTATGCACAAACTCAGAGATCTGTTTCCACCCGGCGAATGATGGCGGAGCGTCGATCTCGAAAGCAGTATCGATGAATCGACTTGCAATAGTCTCCAGATTGGAATCTTTTCTGCGCACCGATCCCATGTTGTTGTATATGACGTCAACCAGATGACCGCGTTCCACAATGGCTTTCGAAGCAACTACAGCACTGGTGTCCGAGTATGGAGCAAAGCAATAGCTGACGACTAAACCGCGAGCGTTCCCCGCGTTGATGAGAGACCAAGGGAAGTCCTTGAGTTTCAATGCATCAACTGCTTCAATAACTTGCTGTCTTTCCTCGGGATTTTCATCAAGATAGCGTTTGATGAAGTTGGCTTGTGACTTTATCAAACCACTCAGCAACACATCGTTAGGCGACGACTCCCAGTTTCTGTAGGATTCGAGCAGCTGAATGACCTCGAGGCGCTGAATAACTGCGAAGTCGAAATTAAGAGGCTGGCGGGAAATTGACTCATCGCGAAGGATCCGGAAATACGAGCCTGAAGCTTCGGTTGTCGCTACTACGGCGTCAAACTTGTTCTCCACGGCCAACCGCGCCATGAAACAGACGTCCTCGCCGCTTCTGAGATCCTCCGAGTACTTGATCTTCTTGACTGCTTTTGTGGGAATCAGTTTGCAGGCGTTTAGACCAAGAAAAGTACTGACTGACTTGAAGTTAAACTTCTTGTTTCCACGGGCAGAGATCTGAACATTTACGGCGTTCGATGCGTTCAAGTTGCCGTGAGTATCAACATTGACAATCGGAGAAATGGAGACACAATTTGGAGATGCCGCAGAGAGCAATCTCTCCAGGAACTTCGGGCCAACATAGTCGTCATCATCAACAAACGTCAGATACTCAAAACGGGCAGCCTCGATTCCCACGTTACGGGCTGAGCCGGCACTAGGGCGAACCTGATAAAGAATCCGGATTTGATGCTCTGGGTTAGCTTCCCGAAGCGTGGTTGCTATACCGTACGTACCGTCGTCTGCTCCATTGATAATCAAGATGACTTCGAAGGATGCCGGGTCCAGTGTTTGTTCAACCAAAGACTGCAAGCAAACCGCGATGCGGTCGCTGCCCAAGTAGCTCGGAATAATTACGCTGACACCTGGGGTAAGTTCTGTCCTGGAGTGGACCTGAGGCGCCTCAGACTCGCCGAGCAAACGACGTAGAGCCAGGATCTCGGTATCACGGGCCGTACCATCGACCACCATCGTGGAGCCGTAGTCGACGTCAACATACCCCTCTCTTTGCTCCGCCATCTGTTAGGCCTCCTCTTTCGATTGCGTCTCGTTTGCCCTTGATGTTTTCCGCTGCCACAACCGCAGCGTTAGCTTACCGAGCCGGGAATTGGCCAACGCGTGGTACTTCTTCTCTAGCGCACTGTATTTGCCGTTCAAAACACGGTGCTCGCTTTCCAAAGCTTGGTGGTCGCCCTCCAGAGCCTGGTACCTGCCATCCAAAGCTTGGTGGTCGCCCTCCAGAGCCTGGTACCTGCCATCCAAAGCCTGATGCTCGCCCACAAGAACCTGGTACCTGCCATCCAAAGCCTGATGCTCGCCCACAAGAACCTGGTACCTGCCATCCAAAGCCTGATGCTCGCCCACAAGAACCTGGTACCTGC
>NZ_JBHVRN010000010.1:0-143946 GCF_042885775.1 Paenarthrobacter sp. NPDC058040 | reverse complement strand
GCCATCCAAAGCCTGATGCTTGCTGTCCAGAGCGTCATAGCGTTCCTTCAGCAGAAGCAGCTCTTCTTCAAGTTTGAGCACCTCATCCGATGGTCCCTCGGGTTTCGAATCCTCTGCTGGAGACTGGTCGATAACAGGTATCAGCACCTCCAGCAGACTAAGATGCTTGCGACGCAATTCATTCAGTTCTTGAAGACTTTCGTACCGTTCTTCTGGCTGATTAGCGAACTCGTGGCCCAGAAGTGTGGCGCTGACTGCAAAGCCAGCCCTAAAGCTCTCAAGATCAAGCCGCTCTGCATTGTGGGCCGCCGCGGTAGCGACAACTACCGCGTCAATAGTTCCGGCAATCCTTTGGACAGAAATACGCCTCGACAACCCGAGAGTACCAAGTTTCTCAAGGGTTTCATTCAAAGGAGCTCGCAAACTCCAGGTTATGTGTGAATCCGGGCTCAACTGATCAAGCTCGATGAGCTCGGTTGCCAGGGGGAACCCGGATTCGGTGACCAAGAACGACTGTGAGTCCCAAGACCCGACAGATCGAAAGTCGTCCACTGTGCGGACGAAGACTGCATCCAGCGGAAGCAGTGAATATTCGGATTCCGTAGTAAGTACGCCGGTGATAACGGCAATGCGGCCGCCGGCCACAGTCCCATCTGTCAGATCCGCCCCCGCGCTGAGCCCGATTATCGTGTTCGCGCCTGCTTTCGGGTTCACGACAGACGTCGTCATACCAACAGTGCTCCACGGGTGTCGATCACGGTCTTGCCCGCGAGTTCTTCTGGCGCAACCTCCTTGACTGCATCGTGGTCAACAAGAACCAGCACCACCTCTGAGCGCTGAATCGACTCTTCGACGGACAGAAACTCAACATTCCGGCGGTTTGCGAGCTTCCCAGGCAACGCCTCGATGTGCGGCTCCGCAACGTTGAGTCGTCGGTCCGGCAAGGCATCAGCCAGGTGCGCGGCGATCTCGATTGCGGGGGATTCCCGGAGATCGTCGATGTTGGCTTTGAATGCCAGCCCGAGCACGGAAAGTTCGGCGGAATCGGGCAGCCCTGCGAGAGCAGACTTCGCTTGCTCAATAACCCATTCGGGCTTCGAGTCGTTGACCTCGCGTGCTGTGCGGATCAAACGGGACTCTTCCGGTGCTGCAGCCACGATGAACCACGGGTCAACAGCAATGCAGTGACCCCCAACGCCGGGTCCAGGCTGCAGGATGTTCACACGCGGGTGGTGATTCGCCAGGCGAATGAGTTCCCAAACGTCGATTCCAAGCTTGTCGCTGATAATGGAAAGCTCATTTGCGAACGCAATGTTGACGTCGCGGTACGAGTTCTCCACCAGTTTGGCCATCTCCGCCGTGACAGCGTCCGTTGTCAGGATCTCGCCCTGGCAGAAGACAGCGTAGAGATTCTTTGCCGCCTCGGCTGCCTCGGCGGTCATGCCACCAACGATTCTGTCGTTGGTAACCAGCTCAATCATGACCCGGCCAGGGAGGACGCGCTCAGGGCAGTGGGCCACAAGTATCGCCGGGCGTGAACCGGAACCGTCAAGGCTGAGATCAGGGCGGAGGTTCAGGATGTAGTTGGCCATGTGTTCGGTGGCACCGGGAGGCGAGGTCGACTCAAGAATCAGCAGTTCACCACCCTGAAGCTGGGGAGCGATACCCCGGGCCGCTGCCTCAATGTAGCTCAAGTCCGCTGAACGGTCGGCCTTGAAGGGCGTTGGTACTGCCACAATGTAGGCCCCGGCCTGAGGCGTTGACGTCGAAGCCCGCAGGTGACCCTGGCTCACAGCACCGGAAACGTGAATGCCAAGGTCCGGCTCGACGAACGGCACCTGGCCGGCATTTACAGCCTCAACCGTGCGTTCGTTGACGTCGACGCCTACAACCTCGATGCCATTGGTTGCCAGAATTGCCGCGGTCGGAAGGCCGATGTAGCCCAGGCCGATAACTGCTACGCGATTTATAGTATTCAAAATGCTCCCCACATTTTCGTTTAGGTAATTAGACGGTGACGTGTTCTGTGGGGTTTCCCCAGAACTGAATATCTCCTGAAGCCAGGAGTTGGTCGTCAGAAGCGGTCCACGTGTGGCCCGTAGCGGATCTGTGAACGTAGTAGTTGTATCGGTCCGAAGCATAGATCTTGCCTCCGGCGTCGCTGACCGCACGCATGAACGCGGTGTCTTCTCCCCGCCCAAGTCCCTCGAAGGGATAGCGTTCGAAGATTGATTTCCTGGCCATGATGGTTGCACCAATAACCATGTGGCTGAAGCGATGTTCCATGTGATTGAACCTCAGCAACGCGGCATTCCGGCTCTCGATATACATGAAGTGTGCCAGCTTGCCGACAACGTCGGCCCCGGAGTACATCAAAGCGTTGACCTGATCGCGAAGGTAGTTCGGACCGTAGTAGTCGTCGTCGTCCATCTTCGTGAGAATGGCACCACTCGCTGCCGCAACGCAGAGATTGAGGCAGGCCCCGAGACTGACTGTCCTGGGCTCATGAAGAAGCGTTACCTTACGAACACCGTACTTCCGACGCAGACGCCAGATCTTCCACCAGTTGGCTTTGAAACCGTGAGTCAGCAACACCAGCTCGACGTCAACCCCTTGCTGGGAGCCGACTGTCCTGAAAACATGCTCGAGTTGTTGGGGACGAATGGTTGACACCAATGCGCTTACCGATTCAGGCTGCACCGGGCGAACTCTGTGAGGCAACGCAACCCCTACGACTTTTTCGGCCCTGTGCGCGTAAGTGTGCTCCGCCCAAATCTGACGCTGAGCGAGGTGCACAGAGCGGTCGTTGAGTTCGGGGCTCCTCATCAGAGCCCTCATGATGAACGCCGCGTCCTCTTTGTTTTCAACACTGTGGATCTCGCCGTTGGGAAAGAACCTCGGAAGGGCCGGGCTGGGCGTTGTGACCACAGGAGTGCCGGATGCTGTGATCTCGAAGATTCGGCGGGCACACATGCTAGGCGAATCGACCACCGAGTTAACGTTCAGGAAGACCTTATAGGCCTTATAGGCAGTCAGCATTTGGTCATAGTTCAGAGAACCAACGACGTGTTTGTCGTATGGGGCCGGAAACTGGTAGTCCGGGTCACTGCCCAAATGGCGGGAAAAGATCTCTAGTCCGTGCTTGACCCTGTCGGAGCCTGCTATGGCTCCGTCAAGTAGAAGCCGCATCTGTTCCCGGCGTTCTGGATACTTGTGTGCGAAGTACATACCCGCAAACGCAACATCGCGCGAGTGCCGGCCCTCTTTTGGCCGGACAGGATTATGGATTGCCGGTTGGGCAGCAAACGGCAGAACATCGATTCGGTCGTGCCCCAATGCCTGCCTGTAGTCGGACAATTTGTTCTCATCCGATGTAAAGACGACATCGAACTCTCGCGCCGCCGGCAGGAAATCGTGAAAGTGGGGCGGGTCTTCCTTGTTCCAGAAGACTGTTGGGATGCCATTCTCCTTACACCACCGTAGGAGGTTGAAGAATTCCGGCTTCGGCCCGCTGGCCCCAGCCAACTGGTACCTCCATGAGCCGCCGTTACCTTCCCAAGCAGACTCGACAAACAGGAAGTCGACTCGCTGCTCGTGAAGTTGCTGACGCCATTGATCCTTTTTCAGGAACACAAGATTCCACTCGAAGGCATACGCTTTGGCCGAGAAATCATCCAGGATGACAGCCACCGTCAGGTCTTTCCTGCGGGAAGGTATCTTGGGGTAATCGAAAGCCGGGAAGGTCAGCTGTCGATTGTCATTGTTCGTCTTTGGCGCGGCCACTTGGGCCGCGACGTCCTTTGTGGACGTTTTGTTTACGGAAAGCGCACGCTGGCGCTTGCGCCATGCCTGCAGCTGTTTGACTCCCCCAGCACGGAAGTGCCAAGCGGCTTTCCTTAAGTTTTCAACGGTGTAAATCACGCCCGGCTCCTACGCATCTTGCTTCTTGCCAATACTTCCGTTAGTTGCAGATTGGCACGTGCTTCATCACGAATTCGTGCCGCAGTAATCCCATTGCCCTTGGCAAGGTTTCCCGTGAAGTCCTGATAGGCCTTCACGGTTTCGGCTGGATCGCCGTCCATGATCATGTGGCCCATGTCGAGCCACACGACGCGGCTGCACATGCTGGTAATGGTGTCCAGTGAGTGGCTCACAATGAACACACAACCTGCCTGCTCACGCAGTTGGTCCATTCGGCGTTTGCTTCTGTCCCCGAACTGGGCGTCACCGGTGTTCAGGGCTTCGTCCACAAGCAGAATTTCCGGGTCAATACTTGCAGCAATGGCGAATCGGAGCCTTGATGCCATACCCGAGGAGTAGGACTTCATGGGCAGGTAAATGGAGTCCCGCAGCCCGGAAAGCTCTACGATGCTCGTGAACTTTTCCTTTACCTCACGGCGGCTCATGCCCATGGCGAGGCATCCCAGGATGACGTTTTGATGACCCGAAAGATCACCCACGAGCGCGGCGTTGACTCCCAGCATAATCGGCGTGCTGGAAGCGAAGACGGCACCGGAGGACGGCCTGACTTGTCCACAGATCAGCTTCATGAGGGTGCTCTTACCGGAACCGTTTCGGCCAATAATGCCCACCGACTCGCCGCGCTCGACAACGAGGGAAAACTCATGCAAGGCGCGAACGGTTACCGTGTTGGGTCGCCGGGTCAGGCGCCGCAAAAGACCGGTCTCGCGGCGCTCTTGAGCTACAGCGTCAGAGTCGGTGGTCACCACCCTGTACTCCATGGTTGCGCGGTCCACAACCACGCAGGGATGACCTTCGACCTCAAGGACCTGTTCAGCCGCGACCATAGGATTCCTCCCCTTGCCAGAAGAAGATCATTCCGAGCAAGAGCGTTCCCAGAGCCCAAACTGCCAGCGTTGCCCAGGACTGCCAGGTCGGTGGTTGTGCGTAGAGAACACAATTGCGGACGATGTCGATGACGTTAAACAACGGATTCAGCTTCATGATTGCCAACACATCCGGGTGGGTGACAAAACGTTCATAGGAGTAGAAGATCGCGGAGCCATACATCCACGCCCGCATGAAGAAGGGGAGCAGGTGAGTCGCGTCGTGGACCCGGGAAATGACGCGCGCAAGGATCAGGCCGACGCCCAAATTGAAGACTGCCTGAAGCAAAACCGCCGGGATCACCAGTAGCCACAACCAAGTAATCTTCTCTGCAGGCGGCACTAGCGTGATGATGAGCAGCATCGCAAGAATCAGCGGGACATTAGACATCATTTCCCGAATGTTCACACCGATGGGCAGGGTGGCCCGCGGGAAGTTGAAGGCCTGAACAACCGCCTTGTTGCTATGTATGGATCGGGCTCCGGTAGTGATGGCGCCCGACGTGCCTTGGAAGATGAAGATTCCAATGACGAGGTAGCCCACGTAGTTCTCGATGCCGTGTCCGGTTTGCAGCAGCAGACCGAAAATGACGTAGTACGTGAGTCCATTAAAAATAGGGTTGAGCAACAACCAAGCGCTACCCAGACGGTCGCGTCGTGTTCCACTCTGCACCCGCGCCCGGGCGTCGTAGAAGATAAATTCCCGGAAGTCCCACAGCTGAACCAGGTAGTCCAAGAAACTTGGACGCGCCCCGACGCGGGTCAGGCGACGCATGTCCACCGCCAATGGCTGCACCATGGCTGGATCTGGCAGGACTGCCCTCTTTGCCGACATCAGCTGGCCTTCCTCACGTAGTTAGACACCAAAGTTTCGTAGGCCCGCGCGTACGCTTCCGCGTTCGCCTTCCAAGTCCTCGTCGCCAATACGCCTTGCCTTCCGGCGGCCCCCAGACGCATACGCAATGCCTTATCCCCCAGCAAGTCCAACAACACCTCGGCCAGCCCCGCTGGATCCGCAGGTTCGGCAACACGGCCGTTGACGCCGTCGTGCACTATCTCGCACAACGCGTCCAGGCGGCTGGCTACCACCGGCCGCGCGCAGGCTAGAGCTTCCACGGGTTTCAACGGGGTTACTGAGCGGGTAACGGACAGATCCTTGCGGGGCACTACAAAAACATCCAGAGCCTGGTGGTAGAGACGGGCCCGCTCGGCAGGAACGCGTCCGGTGAAAATCACTCTTTCCGTGAGCCCCAAGCGTTGCACTTGGCTCCTAAGAGCCGGCGCAGAAGTTCCATCACCCACCACAACCAGCCTCAACTTTGACAGTCGTGTGGCAAGCATTGCAAATGCTGTGACGAGATCGTCAAGTCCCTCGTAATCCACCAAGCTGCTCACCGTGCCGATATAAAGAGCGTCCGGATCGAGCCCCAGAGCATTCCGCGCATCGCTGTGGTGAAGTGGCTCACCCAGATAATCGCCGCCTACTGCATTTGGACTGATCAGGATTCGTTCCTCCGGAACTCCTGCCTCGAGGATGTTCTGCTTCATTGACTCACCAAGAGTGACTACCAGGTCGGCACTGCGCATGATCTCGGCCTCGCGCTCAACGAACACACGGTAGCGTTCGCTATTGCGCGCCTCCACTCCCCTGGTGGATGCCCACGTGTCGGCCAACTGTCCCCGCACCTCATAAACCCACGGGATGCCCAACGCCTCGGCAGCCTCCCGAACAACCAGACCGTTCACGAAGTGCGTGGTGGTGTGCAGGATTGATGGTCGGAATTCCTCTGCGACTTTCAGGAGCTCCTCGGCTTGCTGTTGCAGCCGCCCGTCCATGGACTTCGACATCCGGCTAGGAAGCAGCCGCTGATAGCGGACACCATCCACCACGTCGGCGTCACGCGCGGTGAGGACACCGATTTGGACGGGATACCCCAAACGGGTAACTGCCAGAGTCTCCCAGCCTGCTTCTTGCTGAGCGGTAAGGATCGCATGACTCCGCCGGGCATACCCGCTTGAGGTATGCGGGACGGAATTAGTCAAAAGGTGCAGGACGCGCCGGTTTTCAGGCTGCAGGTTCGTTTTCGGCAGGGAAGGCTGCCACCCCTGGAACACGCGGAGCTCGGACTCAAGACGACGACGCTGCCTGGCGGCCCTCCCGTCCTTGCCGTCCAGGACCTCGACGGCGGCACTCATCTCGCCGTCGTACCATTTCCGTCGCGCTGTAGTGGCTGAGAGTTTTTCCCCAGCGGTTGCATGAGCGAGTAGCTTGTCAGCCCACTCAGGCTGCCCGGCGGCAAGTGCGACCTCCGCTGCTTTGCCGGCCCCGCCCTGGGCGGCAGGGCTTTTGAGGGCATTCTCGAAACGGCGAACCAGCCCAACGGCGTCTCCTGCTGCGTGGCTTGCCAACATCAACAGCGCGCTGCTTGAATCGGGCGCCAACGCTGACATTTTCCGTGCAACGGGACGCACCACTGACGAGGGTAAGCGCCTCAGGATTTGAAGGGCCAGGACAACCGGGGCCTCTGTCATGTGGTCGGCGACGGTGTTCACCGCGAGGCCCAGGTTCTTCAGGACGGGTATCAAGAGACCCTCTCCTTGCTAAGGACACTGCGCCGGCGGCGAACCATGTCAGCAATACTGTCCATGTACTGAAGTGCCAGCTCCGGGTAATCGGCATGGTCACGGACCCATTCCCTGCCACTTCGTCCTGCCGCTAGACGTTTGCGGTCATTGGCAAGGTCCTGCCACAGTCGGGCAACTGCTTCGGGAGTGGCGAGCACAACGTCGCCGCCCTTTGCCTCTTCAATAATTCGCTTTGCTTCGCCCCTAACGATCGCCGTCACGTGGCGGCCTACCGCCAGAACCTCGTAAGTCTTGGAGGGAACAGTAGTTTCAAAGGACTTCCAGTCGTCCCGCAGCGACACAATGCAGGTATCGGCCTCGCGATACTTTTCGAGCACAGCAGGCCCGTGCAGAGAGGGAAAGAACGTCACGGGAGCGTCCAGTTCGCGGGCAAGCTTGACCAGCTGTGGCCTGTTGGTACCCGTGCCCACCAAAGTGAGATGGAATCCTTCGCCAAGGAGGGCACTGGCTCGTATCACGATATCCAAGCGTTGGCTCTTGCCATGATTACCCAAATACAGGGCGTGGAAGTCTTCGCGGTCCACTGCCGGAGGATCGAGAAACGGCACGGAGCGCAGGTCAAGCCCGTTACTGACAGTCACTACGTTCGTGAGGCCCCTGGTCCGCAGGGTCTCTGCAAATCCTTCGGTCACCGTCACGACCATGTCGGCGCGGTGCTGAACAAAATCCACTGCCCGTTCCACCAGGCTCTTCACGCTTCCTTGAACCAGGCGGGCATCCCTGGCGAGGTCCGGCCATGCATCCCTCATCTCCACAATCAGGGGCACCCTTCGGAGACGGGAAAGAACATACCCCGTAGCCAAAGTCGGCAAACTCGGTGCCGTGGCCAGGATTGCGTCCGGCTTCTTTCCGGCCAGGCCCACCGGGACCGACATAATGGCCGAAAAGAGCTGATCGATGAGGCGGGCGACGGGAGACTTCCCAAGATGCCGAAGGTACGGGACACGCCGGATACGTTCGCCGTGCGGCCCAGCCTGCCTACCAAATGCGTAACCGGCCTCCCGCCGAGGAAGATTGCGGCGACCATTCGGATAATGCGCAACTGGCGCCACAACGTCAACGCTCCAACCCGCATGGAGGAATTCACGGGTAAGCGAGGACCACCGGCGCTGGGGCGGGCTATGTTCCGGCCAGTACGAGTGCGTGAGCAGCATGAGGTGCAGGGGTTCCGGCGTCTTATCTTCGCCTTCACTGTCCCCTGTAAGGGAAGTACTCATGGGTTATTTGCCATTGAGGCGCGGGCGGCGAATCCCTTTGGAGCGCAGGGCGCGGAAGTAGGCAGCGCCAAGAAGCAGCAGTACCAGCACCGTTAGGCCTTGGACAATGGGATTGTTTTCGGCCACGGGAGCCAGGGCGGCTTTGAGGGGCCCTGTCACATCGGCGTTGGCTATCGCCGGGGCTGCAGCGGCCTGAGTGGGCGAGAGCGTCGGTGTCGGGACGGGCACCGCGGGAGCAGAACTGGCTTCTTCGGCCGGGACTTCCGCCTGGAGTTCTTCTCCCAGGTTGTACTCGTTTGCCGGTGCAGTTGGCAGAGGCTGATCCGGCACGAGAGGTGCCGAAGGTACGGGCTCAATGACCGGAGGTACTACGGGTGCGGGCACTGTCTCCACGGGTGGAGGCTCAACGGGAGCGGGCGGAGTAACCACGGGGTCTGACGTGGGCAACGGTTCAGGTTCCACCGGATCTGGGCCTGGCAGCGTGGGCAACACGATTTCGGGGAATGTTGGCTCCGGTGATGGGCTGGGTGAATCCGAGGGCGTTGTCCCCGGATTTGTTTCGGTGGCCAACGCCGGCTGGGTTCCAAAGAACCCGAGGATGCCGAGCAGCAAAGCCAGTACCGTGGCTTGAACACGCCTGATTCCGGTGCCCAACTTTCCCCCTGTAGTAAAAGATCAGAATGCGGTGGCGCCCGCTGCTGCCTCGCCGGCTGAGGCAAAACGGCCTGAGAATCGTTCCGCGCAGGGAGGCGCCGTGGATTAGTTTATCGTATGGATTAGGGTCTGCTTCGGCCTGGGCTCGCTGTCTTGGCTGCGAGTCGATAGCCTAAACAAGGGCTCCTTTGCCTCTCACATGCTTCTTCCGCTGCTGTCGACACGAAGGACTCCATGCCGATCCCCAGCGAAATCAAGGGCTCTCCGCCGAGGTTTCCCTTCCGGTTGGCGATCGCTCTGGTGACCGTAACTGCCCTTCTGATCACGTTGAACCACGGCCCTTTGGATGGGTCCCCATCCCCTGACACCAGCCCGGCCCCACTCGAACTGCCGAAGTATCCGATCAGCGGCTACTTCATTTCGTCGAGCGCCACGGATGCCAAGAACCTTCAAAAACTGCAGGAGATCAAGGCCGCCGGTGGCGATACGGTCATCACCTTTGGAACGTCCGTGGTACCGACCGCTCCTGACTCCATGCCGGCGGACTGCAGGATCGACGGCGGGAACTGCGCCACCGTTGCCGGCGCTGGGCTCAAGATCAATCGATACTTCACGTATTCGGACGGAGGACAGTGGGGCAAAGCTGCACTGAAGTGCCCCCGCGATCGCTATGTCGAGAACCAGGGAAAGTCCTACACAATCATGGTCTTTCCAAGCAACGACACCGGGTGTGCTGCCAAGGACGGCAAGTACGACATGATCGTGGCAGGCGGGAGCCCTGTTTCTGCCGCGGATCGAACTATCTCACTGGCATCGGCTGCTTCGAAACTGGGCATGAAGTTCTACGCAGGCATGCCGGCCCCGGCCAAGCGAACTGATTTCGAATACCTGCCCGACACCAGTTTCCTCAACACGTTCACTGCATTCACGGACCGTTTCCTGCGCTATCAGGCCCAAGTCAACAACGCCGACGGGCTCACAGGCTTCTACCACCACCTCGAAATGCCCGTTACGGACAACCCGTTCTTTGAACCGGTGTTGTCGTTGTACAGGATGCAAAACCAAGCCATACATCGCATCTTGCCCGGACGCGCAGCCATCGTGAGCCCCTACATTGAGGCGCGGAGAGGCTCCGCGAGTATCAGCCCCCAGAGCGCCAAGAACGGGATACGCAAGATCGCGCAGACGTCCAGTGGCGTCCACCTGTCGATCGCTATTCAAGACGGCATGGGAACCGGAAAGGGTGCGGCGTACTCCCCCGCCGAAGCGGGAAGCAGGGTTGATGAATTTGCCGCCAGCATCGTCGGCAACGGCACATGGGCCGGAAAGTATGTCGCTTCCAACAGGGAATACTTCCGGGCGGCTGCGCAGGGAATTGTGGGAACAGGCGCAGAACTCTGGGCCAATATGGAAGGCATGGCTCCAGCCACAAAGGACAACCCTTGCGATAAGAGCCTCAGGGGGCAAACAACCGCCGACCGAATCGGCAGGCAACTCGAGCAGCTGGGGAGCGCCCGGAAAATCATTTCCTATATGTGGGATCCGTATTTCACCTGCAGCGGCGCGAACCCTCCGCTGAAGGAAACACTGGCCAAGGGACTTGGTTCACCCCTCGTCACCGACTCCACTTATGACGCGGCCACAGGCGAGCTGCGGGTGGAGGGCTTCAACCTATCGGGAAGTTCCGTCACAGTTGAACTCACCAGCAAGGTTGGAGCCGAACGTCGGATTTCCGGAGAGCCCAAGAGCATTGATGCTTCATCCGGGGCAACCCCAACCCGAAATCCACTTCTGGAATCGATCACCATCACAGTGGATCTCAAGGAGCAGACCGCAGACGATTCCTATGCGGTCTCCGTTTCCAACAAGTGGGGAAGCAGCAGCGATACGGGCCGTACCAGCTCGGGTTAAGTCACCGTGGACTCTTTCCCCACCATCGAATTGATAGAATCGTCCCTGCTGACGCCGACACCTAGGAACACATGACGCTGCCGACTGATACTGAAGCCACCTCGAACGAGCCCCGTCCCAGACGCCAGAAGAGCGGTAAGAGGACAACCCGGAACGTCCTGCTTGGATTCGCGGCCGCAGTGGTTGTAGTTGGCTTGGTGTGCGGACTTTACGTCTTCAACCTGGCGCAGACCTTCAACAACGGAAGCAGCAAGATCGACGCCGCGTTCCCTGAAGAGTCAACGCGCCCTCAAAAGGTAGAGCCAGTCAGCGGCCCGGCCGCGATGAACATCCTCGTGATGGGCAGTGACACACGCGGAAGCGACCAGGTGGACCTGGAGACCAACGCCGCCACCGACCAGCGCTCGGACACGTTGATGCTTGTTCACATCCCTGCCGACCGAAAGAACGTTTACGCCGTTTCGTTGATGCGCGACCTCTGGGTGAACATTCCTGGAAAGGGCGAATCCAAGATCAATTCGGCCCTCGCCTACGGTGGAGTTCCGCTCGTTGTCCAGACAGTGGAATCCCTGTTCAAGCAGCGCATTGACCACGTGGCCATGGTGGACTTTGAAGGCTTCAAGGGTCTCACCGACGCCTTGGGCGGCGTCGAGGTGGACAACAAGATTCCCTTCGCACCCGCATCGGGGCCCATGAAGGGGCACTTTTACGCCGCTGGAAAGCAGACTCTGAACGGTGACGAAGCACTCGCCTTCGTCCGGGAGCGTAAGTCCTTCAGTGACGGCGACTACCAGCGTGTGCGGAACCAGCAGACCTACCTGAAGTCCATCATCAGCAAGACCATCGCCCGCGACACCCTGACCAACCCGGTGACCGTCAGCAATATGGTGTCTGCCGTGTCGCCGTTCGTCAGCGTGGACAAGGGATTCGACGCTGCCGCGATCGGAACCCTCGCGGTGAGCCTCAAGGATCTCCGCGCCTCCGACACCGTGATGTTTACCCTCCCCACTCTGGGAACCGGAAGCTCTGCTGACGGCCAGTCAATCGTGGTGGCTGATAATCAAGCCATCGCTGACATTGCAGATGCCCTCTCCAAGGATCAGCTGGGTACATACATCACCGCCCACGCCCTTGAAAAGGGCAACTAACGGCTTGCGGCAACAGCCCAATTCAACCCCCGGCTCCCAGCTCGCTACGGACGCCGGGGGTTGGTCAGTTAACCGGCCGCGGCTCACGGTAGGTCATCGATAAAAGCCTGCAGGTCCGCCGCCACCCTTTCCGGACATTCCCACAGCACAAGGTGGCCCGTTTCCTCGTAGATCTTGAGCTGGGCACCACGAATTCGTCCCGCGAGGGTCTCCTCGTGGGATCGAGGCAGCAGATGATCGTGAGCGCCCCAAAGGATGAGGGTCGGTGCCACTATCGGCCCAGCTTCCGTGGGCGGAGTTGCTTCGTAGTATCCCCGCAAAGACGCCTTCAATATCGCAGCAGGCATCGACAGGCCGTCCTTAATACGGTCCTCGACGTAGTCCACCGGAACGGCATGGAGCAGCCGATACCAGGACAACGATTCACGCACCCAGTCCTCCGGGATGGGGTCGGAGAGTTGTTCAACGTCGTCCGCAAAAGCGGGCCGTGACTGCAGGCTCAGCGGTGCGCCAACAAGAACCAGGGAGGCCACCAGATCCGGGGCCGTCACGGCCACCTCCTGGGCCACGTAGCCCCCGCTTGAGGAGCCCACCATATGCGCCCGCCGGATCCCAAGGCTCTCGCATAATGCCACAACGTCATCGGCCACCTCGGTGAGCGCGTAGCCGGATTCGGGCTTATCGGCCTTTCCGTGGCCACGGAGATCGGGAGCCACGATGATCGACGACGGCAGGGCGGCAATCAGCCGCTTGAAACTCCCCCACGACTCGCCCCAGGCGTGCAGGAGCAGCAACGGCGTGTCGCCGCCGTCGTTTTTCTTCCTAACCGGGCCTTGCACGAAACACTGCACGCTGATGCCCGTACGAAGGGTGACAGTCCTGACGGCCGACTCCATATGCCCACACTACGCCGCCGGCAGATGCGCACGAAGGTGTGCGTTCCCACATAGACATTTCACGTGATAGGGAAACTATCCAAAAGGGTGGTCGGAATGAATTAACCGAGTTATATTTCCTTGAAGCTAAAAAGAATGAGCCAGCACCTTCGTGTACGCTCAAGGGCAGATAAAAGATCAGCAAGCTGTATAAAACTTGCTTCTTGAAGACGAATAAAAGATTGGGGAACCGTTGGGGGCGGATGAACTATCGGCACGGCTGTGGCGGGAGCGAAGGCAACTCGATCATTTGCTCTTCGTCCTGGAAACACAGCTGCTGCATCTGAAAGCAGGAAATTGGCACCGATTGAGTTTCACCACGACCGAACTCGAAAAGGTCATCGAGAACCTCCGGTTCGATTCGCTGGCACGGGGAGTCGAGGCGTCCGCAATGGTTTCCGAATGGAATGAGCAGGAGCAGCAAACGCTTCCCTCCTTGGTCACCATTGCACCGTCCGGCCTGTGGCAAGACCTCTTGGAAGAGCATCGCCGAGGGATGTCTTCCCTGCTGGCCAGCATCGATGCGGCAACTGCGGCCAACAATTCCCTGCTGCTGCAAGGACCTGACTTCGTTGGGAGTGTGCAGGCAGGGTTAAACGAAACAGTCACAAACGAACTGGCCGTAATCACGCTCGAGACCAACATCCAGCGTGCCTTGTCCGCCGTTGCGTCCGCCTCGCTGCCAGCCGTGAGGGAGTTCCTGGAGGGCTGACGGGATTTGCACGGAAATTGCCACCATGTGCGCGAAATGGAGCATGCTGGGATCTGGCTAATGCGCAGATATTTGCGATTCCTGCGCAAAATGAATCACCTAAGAAGCCTTGGCATTTGCGGTCCTATCATCGGGGCGGCCTCTTTGTCAGTGGTTGAGATGCCAATTTTGAGATGTAACTAAAGTCCATTTACCATGGAGCTTGAAGTGTCAAGTCAACCGCGTTTTGGGGGGCTTGTGCGATCAATTTCCGTACGCCCTGCCGGGCGTCGGGGGCAGTTATGGGGGCTGAATCGTGAATGCTTGCGTCTTGACTTTGAACACCAACTTGCAGTGTCCTTGGCCATCTGCGGTCACGCCAAGCCGACATAAGTAGTCGTCGGCATGGCCACGTCCACCACTTCCTCAACATCCACCCACTCCGCCGGCAGCACCACCTGGCTACGCTCACAAAGCACCCAGATGCGCGTCACGGACCTTATTTGCGTGGTTCTCGCAGTGGGCGGCGCACACGTGCTGCGCTTTGGCGCCGAGGATGTGTCAATCGCCGAGACGGAAGTGTCCTACGCGACTGTTTCCGTCCTCTTGGTCATAGCGTGGCTGGGAGTCCTTGAATTCAGCGGCACCAAGGACATGAAGGTTCTGGGTACTGGAACCGAGGAATATAAGCGGGTTGCCGCTTCATCCTTGTGGCTCTTCGGAGCACTGGCTGTGGTTTCCTACGTATTCCAACTCCAGACGGCACGTGGTTACGTCTCGGTGGCACTCCCCCTGGGCATCCTCCTGCTGTTGGCAAGCCGTTGGATGCAACGGCAATTACTCCATAAGGGAAGGCGTGACGGGCTGTACCTACATCGCGTGCTCTTGATCGGAGCCGCCCACAGCGTCGACCACCTATGGAAGCGACTGAACCAACACATCGTTTCCGGCTACAAACCCGTTGCTGCATTCCTCACCGATTCAGGCACCGTTGATAATGCGGTGCCCGTCCTTGGCACCTTCCCCTCCGTGGACGATGTACTGGACGCGATCGGGGAGCGGAAAGCTGACACGGTGGCCATATCCAGCGGAGCCGACCCCACGTTTCTGCGACACCTTGGTTGGGCACTGTCGGCCCGCGACGTGGGCATGATCATGGCACCCGCACTCACGGATGTGTCCGGCCCAAGAATTCACATCCAGCCTGTCGCCGGCTTGCCGTTGGTCCATGTCACCACACCAAAGCTTGAGGGCATGCAGGCCATCGCGAAGCGGGCCTTCGACGTTGTGGCCTCCGCAGCGATCCTGACTGCGTTGTGCCTTCCAATGGCCGTTGTGGCACTCCTCATCAAGCTGGACAGCCGCGGGCCGGTCCTCTTCCTTCAGACGCGCATAGGCAAAGCCGGTGAACCGTTCAACATGTACAAGTTCCGATCCATGCGCACCGATGCCGAGGTGCGGTTGCAGGCGCTCACCCAGCTTAGTGAAGGCAACGAAGTCCTTTTCAAATTAAAGAACGACCCCCGGGTCACCCGCATTGGAAAGTGGATCCGCCGATACTCAATCGACGAGCTTCCCCAGCTCTTCAACGTCATGAAGGGAGACATGAGCCTTGTGGGCCCTCGTCCTCCCCTGCCGCGTGAAGTTGCAGTGTACGAGCAGCACGAGCACCGCCGGTTGATGGTGAAGCCCGGAATCACGGGGCTGTGGCAAGTGAGTGGCCGAAGTGATTTGTCTTGGGAAGAGTCAATCCGGCTGGACCTTTACTACGTAGAGAACTGGTCTCCGGCGCAGGACCTGATCATCCTCTTCCGGACCCTCCGGGCGGTCCTGGCCAGGGATGGGGCGTACTAGGTGTCAGATCTGGCATATCACCGGGCCGCGCCAAACAAGGCCCCCAATACTCCGAAGACTCTAGGCCGGCTGCATCGAGGTCTTGCCTTTGCCCCCGACCAGTCCGGATGGGCCATCGGAGTTTTGGCGCTGGGTGCCTTGCTGGCAGGCCTGGCGCAGAACGTACTCCTCACCTACTCATCCTTCGGCGGGTTCAACCTGATGGATGACGTGTGTATCTCACTCATGTTCCTCGTGGCGTTGGCACGTCTCGCGCACCGGTTCACAGTGCCGGCCTTGCTCTCTGTCGTTTGGATCGTTGCTTGCCTGATCGCCCTCTGGAGGACTGTCGACGAGAGCCTCATTCCCGGCGATTCAGCGTTCTTCCTGTTTCGCCAAGTGTGCATGCCCGTGCTGGTGATCGTGTCCGGGCTGGTGATGACTCGTCGCGAATGGCGGTGGGTGTTGTTCGCAGTGGTAGCCATCAGCATCCTCAACACCGCGTACATAGCACTTGAGTCCCTTGGGATCAGGCTCATTGATCCAACGCCCTTTGCCCGCTTGAGCAAGACGGCAATCTACCCTAACGGCCTGCCGGGCTACTATATGTCGTTCGACCTCGCCGGAGAGCTGGCGGTGAGAGCTGGCGGATTGTTCCTCAATCCCCCCACAACCGGTATTGCGACGGGCGCGGCAGCAGTCATTGCCTTCCACGCTTTCCGTTCTCGCTGGCGGAACCTGCTGGTGCTGGCACTGGGCCTTGCCACCATCGCGACCATCAGCCGGGCGGGCATTCTCCTGATGCTTATCGGCATCGCCGGACCGTGGGTTGCGCGCAAGCTCCATCCGCTGGTTGCGCTTCCCGTCCTTGGCATCCCCGTGCTCATGGCAGGCAACAACATCGCAGACCTGGGCAACTCTGATTCGCACGTCGATGGCCTGACGGTAGGAATCGAGCACGCCTTCGAATCGATCATCGGCCGTGGATTCGGTTACGTCGGGAACTTCGCCGGAAAGGCCGGTGAGCTCCAGGAGGCATCGGAGAGCCTTTCCGGAATAGCGTTCTCGGCTGCAGGATTGGTGCCTTTAGGGATCTATGCCGTGGCCTTGGCAACCGCTGTCAGATCCCTCCTCCGCCAATCAGACCGATGGGAAAACTACTTGGTCATCGGAGCATTGGTCATTGCGATGCTGGCCGAAACGGCCGGATCCATGAACGCCACGGTCCCCATGTGGCTGCTGGTGGGCACGGCATTCGGTTCGAGCCTCAGGAACAGCAACACCAAGGATTCGTCAGCGCCGCCCCAACCGCGTCCTCACGGTCAGCAGAACAAACCGGGTGTTCCCAACGAGGTACCGCTTTAGCAATCTCCGCGGTTCCTGAAGGAACCTGTAACACCATTCCAGTCCGAGCTTTTGGATCCACAGCGGCGCACGCTTCAGCCGCCCTGAAATGACGTCGAAGGATCCTCCCACGCCGAAGGCCAACCCGGCATTCAGCTGCTCCTTGTAGCGGAGGACCAAGTGTTCCTTTCGAGGGCTGGGCAACGCCAGGAAAAGCAGGTCCGGCCGGGAGGAGGCGATCGCTTGAACGACGTCGGCCTCCTGGTCCGGTGTCCAGTATCCGTCGCGGTAACCCACCACGTTGACGCCCCTGCCCTTGAAGTCTTGGGCAACCGCTGCCACAACATCTTCCCTGGCGCCCAAGAGGTACACCCTGTCGCCGCGTTCGGGAGCACGCCGGATAAGTTCCAAAAACAGGTCGATCCCGGAAACGCGCTCTGGGGCCGGGACTCCGAGGATACGGCTGGCCCAGACGATTGACTGGCCGTCAGCGTTGCTGATCGCACTGGTCTCCACGTACTCCCTCAGCTGATCGTCTTCCAAGGCATCAAGCACAATCGAAGCGTTCAGGTCGGCACGCCAGTGTCCGCGCTGGGCAACAAGTCGGTGACAAAGCTCTACGGATTCCTCCATGGACAGCAGGTCCAGGGGCAGGTCGAAAACGCGCTCCCTGCGGATTATAGGACGTGCATCAGCCATTTGTTGTTCCCCCATCGCCCTGGATCCACTCGGAAAGCCGATTTAGCGCCGTGGTCTGCTCACGTACCCTGCGTGTCCTCAGCTCGACGATCAAACGTTCCAGTTCAGCTTGATTGCGTACTGCTGTGTTGGCTGCCTCGGCGTAGCACTCCGCTCGGGGAGGAACGGTTAAGGCTGCAGCGCCAAAGAACTCCTTGAGGACGGCGGTGTCCGAGGTGATCAGGGCCTTCCCGGCGCACATGGCTTCGTAGCCGGCACGCTGCATGGTGTCTTCCTCGGTTGTTGGTGCAACCAAGACGTTGGCATGGCCCAAAAGCCTGAGGTATTCGGCCCTTGAGACGAAGCCGGGGAACACGGTGTTCGCCGGATTGCAGGCCGCGGCGAAAGAGTCAGGCGCCCTTCCCGTGAAAACCCACTTCACGTCCGGGGCCAAGTGGGTTGCGGCGGCCAGCTCGTTCAACGGTTCGTCGTAGGAGTAGGTGATGGGGACCAGGACATACTGTTTGGCCTGCAGCGTGGCCAGATTCCGGTCCTCGAAGTCGCCCAGATCGCCCGTTTCGGGGTAGGTCTCGATGAGATCGTGAAGGACCAGCGCTTCGGCACCGTGTTCCTCGGCCTTGGCCGCCAAGGCCTGGTTGGTAACGATCGCCAAGTTGGGCGCGCCGAGGAGCTTGGCCACCAGTTTGGCGGCCCATTTCCATTTGGGGTCGTAGAAGGTGCCGGTATGCAGGTCACCACAGATGCGGACCTGCTTTCCGACGGCGGTGCGGACCGCCAGCAGCGCCACGATGGGTGGCTGCATCACGATAACCTCCGTGGGCTTGTATCCACGAAGGAACTTCCAGGTAGAGACCCACAATCGCAGGTACCTCAACGGCAGCGGTCCCGAACCGCCGCCGTCGGACCATTCGTCTATTCCGAGGCGGCGGGCAATGCCCTCACTGCGGCCGTGGAAATCTATCCAACTGACGAAAACCGGCTTCTTTTGGGCAACGGCAGAGCCTGGCTGGAGCAAAGCGGTCATTAGCAGGCATCGCTTTCAGCCAATGTGCCGGCGCTATGGATCAATTGCATAATATTTCCCCCGGTGAAACCGTCAGAGAGGACCGTCATGATCATTTCCCCTGAATTCTACTCGCCGCACCAGCCCTATTCTTTCCAAATCCCACAGAAAGGCGATAGCCTGGGCACGGATTTCTTCTACATCAATTCCAAATTCATCTGCCACGCTGCGAACCAGATCTTCTTCGGATCGCGGATCATCAGCACTTCCCAGAGCCGACCAAATCCGTGCGGCTGGCCCTTGGAGGGCACGCGGACCAAGGTCGCCATCCATATTGCGGAGATCCAGGACATAAACGGAATCACCGTGATATTCGAAGGCCACCCCGGGCGGCCTGTACCAACCGTGCATTTAGTTGATCCGATTCCTGAAAAGGTTCACTGAGGCCGCCGGTAAGGTTCGAATTCCACGGGCCAACCTCTTTGCCCGCGTCCTCACCAAGCCAAGGCGATCAGCATCCGCCATCCCCGGGTCCTTTCGGAGCTCCGCATTGCTGGGGTGCAAGGCCCTGAAGAAGATCCCTATCTTGGATCTCCAACCGGCGGTCCGTATTGCATACAGCCATCCTCCAGTGGTGGCCTCGGCACTGGTGCGGTTGATCTCCCAACGCGCCAGCTCCGCATCTTCCAGATCATCAAAAGGACCGGTGACGCCCAGCTCCCGCAACTCCGCTTCCATGACCTGCCTGATACGACCAACATCGGCCAGCCGGACCAGCTCCTGCAATTCCGCCGGATCCAGGCCCTGCTTCAACGCAGCCATGATCTCCGCATGCTGGGCGTCGTCATGCACCGTGGGCGAGTTCCGCAGTATGTGGAGCAGCCCAATCACGGCATTCGCCACCCGGCTGGCTGTGCGGACAGGAACGTTGGCCAGTTCGCCTTCCGTCCGTGTTTCCCAGAGAAGATCAAAGACCTCCTCCGCTTTCCCAAAGAAGCCTGGAAAGTAGGAATGCAGGTCAATATCGCTTGGCCAGTTCTCATGGATCAGGGTTCGTGAGTGCGGGTCAAGAATACTTGGTGAGAAGCGTACCTCCCGGTCATTCCAGCCGTATTTTCCAAGAATCATGCAGAACTCGGACATCCGCGAAGGCTCCACGAGGATGTCCGCATCACTCGAAATCTTCTGGCTCCGCAGGCCCATTTTCTCGAGTAAGGGACCTTTGATGGCAAGGATGCGAATAGAATGTTCCGCAGCTATGCGATCCACCAGCGCATAAGCCAATGGAGTAGCAGCGGCAATGGGCAAGGAGACGGATGTCATATCGGATTGTTTGTTCATTTGCGGCCCCAACCCGATTTCATTCTGCCTGCCCGCAGAAATATTACCCCGGGGGCCAGCATCACGACGTACGCAACAGAACCGGCAATTGCGGCTCCCACTGCACCGAACGGTGATAGCAGAACCATTCCGCCTACGCTGAAAAGAACCGCAGTAAGGGTTGCATATGCGCGCATCCGCGCGTGTCCGGTCTTGACCAGAATTCCGTTGACGAGGAAGCCCAGGCCCTTGGCCCAGCCGCCCAGGGCGAGGATGAGCGCAGGGAGAACTGCCCCGCGGAATTCCTCTCCAAAGACCAGCGGAATGAGTACCCACAGGCCGCCTGCACAGACGATGACCCCGGCCGTCATGGTTAGTGCGCACCATTTGATGACGCCAGTGAACTCCCCCGCCTTGCGCAGTCCATTCCCGCCGGCCATGGCTGCGTCCCTGAAGGGTTTTGCTGCCACGGTGAAGAGTTCGGCAACAAGCATGCCGATCGCGTAGTAGCCGAGCTGCTCCGCACCGATCAAAGGTCGAAGGACTATCGGATCGAGATTCACCAGGAGCACACCGCCAAGTCCGCCCAGCACGGCCCAGTTCAGTGTCCTCAGCGGCCTTAGCGATACTTGGCGCATGACCCTCGTTGTTGGGACGCTGAGCTCGCGCGGTACCCGGGAGGAAGCACAAAGCAGGTACAGATAGCCCAGTGCCTGCGGGATCACCAGGGTCAAAACAGCCGTCTGGAGATTCAGGAGATCCGTGAAGAAGAATCCAGCCGTCAGGCACAACCGGGAGATCGCGGTGATCCACTTTTCCACCGAGATGGCCAGGATCATGCTGCGGTTCAGGGCATCCCCGCGCTGAACCAGGGCCGCGGCGAACATCACGGCGCCAAGACCCAGGAGCCAGCTCGAATCAGGGTGCAGGTAGCCGGCCTGTACAAAGACGAACCCAGCCACCGCAGCCAGCAAAAAGGCGACGGCGAGTACCACCATCCAGGCCCCGAGGCGAAACCTCTGCAGCCAGTAATTGCCGTAGACGGCAAGCGAGTCCGAGGTGCCCAGGCCAAGGATGGAAGCCGCAACCACAATTATGGACTGGCTGGTGGAGAAATCGCCCTGCCCGGCGGGTCCCAGTGAACGCGTCAGCAAGGGCGCCACCAGCAATGAGCTCAAAGGCACTAGCACTGATCCCAAGGCATTCAGTGCGTGGTGGCGGCGCCTGACGGGGACGTCTACAGCAACCATGGTGGTGGGGTACTGACGAAATCAGGTTTGCCAGCCGCGCCGCGAACGGTCGATGCAGCCTTCACGGCCATTTCAGCAACCACGCGCGCATCGGGATTGCTTTCCCAAGCCACAACCGCCTCATCGGCGCCGTACCAATGGAACTGTCCCGTGAATTTGTCCACGTAGTCCAGCCCAACGCACGGGACACCCTGGCTGAGTGCCGCAACGCCGGCATGCATGCGTGCTGTGACCACGACGTCGGCCAGGGCCAGCATGCCCTTGGCTTCCTGTGCGTGCCGTGGCACTGCCAGCATCACATCCTCGCGTGGCATCCCTGCCATAAGTTGCTCAGACATGGCGACGTCTCCCGGTTCCTCACGGACATCGTGCGGAAGGACAACCACGGCAAACCCTGCATCCAGCAAAGCAACCATGTACGACTGGAATCTGCGGGCGACTTCCCTGTAGCCGGTCCCGTCGAACGCCGCCAGGTGGGCGTTCGGAACCAAGACGGCCACGGGTCGGTCACGGCCAGACACCCAGGTTTTCAACGAATCCACCGCAGGACTCTTGCCCGGCTTCATGTACGCCGCCACATCGGGAAAGACATCGACGTCCCGCTGCAGCGCTTCAGAGGCCCGGGCTTGGGAGTTCATGTCGCGGGCAGTCAGGCGCACCCGTTTGTCCAGGCGCCGCAAAGCCGTAAGAGCGTCGGGGCTCGGATTCCGGCGAAAGCTGAAGTTGGCCAACTCAGCACGCCTGCCTTGCGCAGCCGAGACATTCAGCAGACTGACCCGTTGGGAGATGGACCGGATACCGTAGGCGCCGTCAATGGAGTCGGCTCCAAGGACAACAATCCTTTCCGCCCGGGTGAGGAGTCGCAGCTTCCGCGCATCGATGTGCATCCGGCCAAGGGCAATGATTCTGTCCAGTGACCGGACACCGGCCACGCCCATCGCCGTCCAAGGCTCCACCGGCCCCGGGGTGAACAACTGCGGCGTGCCTGACGACGCGATGATGGTGTCCCGGCTCCCAAGAATCATCCCCTCATCGCCAAAGGAGCCATAGCTTGCCGGCGAAAGTACGGCCGTTACGCCGGCCTTGGTTTGGGCAGGCCGCTGGAATCCCAGAAGCCTCCGCTGGCCGTTGACCAGGGTGGGTGCCGCGTATCCCGCCAACAGGCGGTTGAGCTTAACCACGTTTCCGTCCCCGTTTCCTCATGCGTTTTCCCCTGCAAACATTGGTCACCGTGTGCCCCCGATCGCAGTATTCAGGCCGTCGCTGCCCCATTTGTTGAACGGATACAAGAACCAACCCACGGCCCCCACCACCTCCGAACGATTGACAGTCCTGGCGCAGTCACTGCCCGCGGATGCACTCCGGCAGGCTGTCACCGAATCATCGGAGTTGGAACGGTGGTCTCCCAAAACCAGGTACTGGTCCTCCCCCAGCCGGACCGGCCCGAAGCAGCGCGGCGAGTCCACCGCCGTCGTGCAGTCAAGGCTCCCCACATCAAACGGGAGGTCCTGGAAGACGTAAGGCTCTGCAATCGCCTGTCCATTGACCGTGACCTGCCCGCTTGCATCGCAGCACTCTACGGTGTCCCCGGGCAGCCCGATGACCCGCTTCACCAGGTATTCCGTGTTGCCAGGCCCAATGCCGCTCACCTCCCCAAACCAGCCGACGGCGGTGCGCAGGGGTCCGTGCTCGGGTGCCGGTCCCCACATGGCGGGTTTCCGGAAGACGACGACGTCCCCGCGCTCGGGCGCGGCGAATGCGTACGCGGTCCTGTTCACCAAGACGCGGTCGCCCACGTTGAGTGTCTGTTCCATGGACCCGGAAGGCACGCTGTAGACCTTGAGGAAAAATCCTTGCACCAGGGACACCAGGACCAGCGCAAGGACAGCATGGAACCATGGCGATCGCAAGACCCGTCGACGGCGGGTGGCCGCGGTCGACGTCACGGAACTCATGGCTGTGGACCCTGAAGGCGGACCAGAAGGCCCGCATCAGCAAAGGCGGCAAGAATATCGACGACGGCGGCGTCCAGGCTCTGCTCCGGCGGCGCTCCGAACTCCAGTTCCACCTCCCGCAGGATCGCCTCGAAAGCAAGACCGTGGCACAGAGCCCGCCATACCAGAGGCCCAACTCCGTCCAGGATGTGTACCACGCGGTTTGCGTCGAGGACGGCAGTTTGACCGCCGGCCTCCACGGCATCCAGCACAAGCGAGGGCACGAAGGATTCATCCGCAAACGGATTCCGCACGCGGGCATTCTCCTCCGGCAACACAGCTGTCCAGGCGCCAGGCTCTGCCCTCGACAGTAGTGCGGGGATGAGAGGCAGGACCTGTGAGGCGTCCCGGTAGCTCACCTGCTGGATCGCGCCGCTGCGGTCCACGTGCCGGGCAATGGTCTGCAGGGGCCTGTCCATGTCAGCCAGGTAACTGGCCTCCGGGACGATCGCCGCCAAGGCCTCGCAAAGTCCCAGAGTGGTGATTTCCGGCCGGCCGACGAATTCGTCCTTGCGGGCAACCACCACCAGGCCGGCAAGGCGCAGCGGCGCGTCCGGCAGTTCCCGAAGGCCCAAGGCCGACGGCGCCAACTGCTCCTTGCAAGCCTCACCGGCCCGGACAACGGACAGCGGTTTGCGGTAGGGGTGGACGGTGCCGTCCGCTTCTATCCCAACGGTTTCATCGGTGACGTAGCCATAGTCAGTGCCCAGAGTGCGCGCCAAGGTGGTTTTGCCCTTGCCGGAAGGGCCAATGAAGGCAAGAACCCTGCCGGATTCATCCGCAATACCAGCGGCGTGCAACATCAACAGACGGCCGCGTTTGGACTCGATGGCAGCGAGGGTGGCGTAGGTGGAGAGTTCTGCGACGGAGTTGGCTGTCTCTTCATCCGCGGGAAACCGCCACACGAGCTCCGCGACGGGGTCCTCTCCGGCGGGGTCCTCTCCGCTGCGTCCGGATTCGGCGTCACGCCAGGGATCCCTGAATTGGCCCAACCTCGGTCCGTCAAATTGGTGCTCCGAAAAGTCCATGCGAATCCGGACCGGGCTACCCAAGGCATCGATCGTAATGTCACCGGTTTGCAAATATCCCACCCATAAAAATCATCAGCCGGTTCCGCAAGCTAAGCAGCCTTGTTAAATTCCGCACGGGAGAATCCAACGTCCGTGATCAGGACGCACGAAAACGCGTCAGCCTAATTGCTGACGCGTTTCCGCTTGAAAAGTCCGTCAAAGAAACTTTAGAGAAGACCCGCACCTACAGGCACGGAAATTGTCCCGCTGGCGGTAAGGGTCCTGGTACCAAAGTCAACCGTAATGGTCACGGGGAATGTGGCCAACAGGCTGATGGCAACACCAGTGCTGGTACCCGCAAGACCAAAAACGATCGGGATATTCAATGTGCCGTTGCTTGCAACACTGATGTTCTGCGTGGTGGTAAAGGTGGTGGTCGGCATGCCGAACTGGCCGATGATCGGCGCGCTCTGGTACGTGGTTGTACGCTGGCCGGCGGTGGTGTTGACCCCGTCGTAGGAGTAGACACCGAAGCCGCGGGCACGGCCAACTGGAATGTTGATACCCGCCGGACGGGCAACCGTCACAGTGATGGTTGCGGTCTGGTTGATGGCACCCGCGCCGTTGGTCAGGGTGAGCTGGGTGGGAACGGTGGTGAGGGCGGTCGCCGTGAGGGTGCCACCGCCGTCGAGCAGGTTAAGTGTCAGCAGCCCGGTCTGATTGCCGGTAACGGCCAGGGCTGCGTTGTTCACGGAGGCTACTGCCGCAGGCGCTGCAACAGCTGCCGCGATGACCGGGACGGACCAAGCTGCGCCCTTGACCACTGCACGGCGCGAGTGCGGCTTTGAGACCGTAAGTTCGTCGCTCATAGTTCTTCTTTCAGCTAAGGATGAAAACCATCGGTTGGAATCCAGCACGCGCCGAGTTCCCCCATCTGGCATAGAGACTACCCACGGTTTTTGGGCCCAAATGCCCAGATCCGGCCTTTGCGCGCAGATTGTCGCTGAATGGTCCAAGGTCTGCACGGAATGTCCTCAGGGCTGCCATTCAGCGACTTTTGGCCCCCTATTGGTCCCTTCCACGGCGTTCCCGCAGGTCCGAGGGTCCACAGCCGTACAATTCGTCGAGCGTCCGCCGGAGGGCCGCCGTCGTACCGAAGCCCGTCTGCTCGGCGATCTGCTGGACGCTCAGAACGTCATACCGGGCATCCGTGAGCAGCGTTCGGGCAAGCCGTCCACGCTGCCTCCTGATCTCGGCCGCGATGGAGTTGCCAACCTCCGCAAAGGCGGCCTGGACCCTGCGCAACGAAGACTGCACGGCCCTGGCCACAGCGTCCGGATTGAAGTCCCTGTCCGCGCAGCGCTGCGCGATGACGGCCATGGCTTGATCCCTCAGCACCGACGTCACGGACGTGGAATTCCAGGAAACCCCGCAGTGGTCCAGCAGGAGGCTCCCCGTCAATTCCAGCAGGATCTGTTCCGTTGCATAAGACTCGATGGCAGAGCCATCGCGGGATGGCTGCTCCAACACAGCGCCGACGAAAGCCTCAGCTGCGGCATCGAGCCTGGACCCCATCGGGGTGACAACCACGCTGTCCAGGGCATGCGGCACGAACGTCTCCGCCGCGGCCCGCTGAATGGAGATCCGCTTGGCCTCGCCCTCCCCCACGAAGGGCGACGCCAGCTCCTGCCCGCCGGGAACAATGACCACCGTTCCCCCACCTTGGATCAAGGCACCCGAGCCTGGATCGCGGACCACACCCGAGGTGACGAAATAGATATTCACATGGTCCGCCGAATCGGTTGGATCAAACCGCGCCAAGTCGCCGGAAATCGAACCAAGGGAAACGGCACCGAATATACACTCCGGGTGTTCCCTTGGCCTCCCGCGAACGGTCCCGGTGTTTGCCACATCCGGTTCGAGAAAGTCAGTATCCTGCATTGTCATAAATCCCCCATCCCACCGCTCGGTGAGTCGCCCCTATAGAACTGCACGTTACGATATTCGTGACGCAGTTCAAGAACCGCGTTCTTTTTTGTGTCGAGGTCACACATCTGCAGGGGGACAATTTTTATGGAGCTGACGGACTATTGGAAGGTCCTCCGGGCGCATTGGATATCCGTTATCGCAATCACGGTCTTGGGTGGAATAGTTGCCTTCGGGTGGACCCTGACCCAAGCGAAGGTGTACAGCGCAGATGCCAGCGGCATCATTTCCGTTGGTGTGAACAAGGACCTCGGAACGGCCATGGCGGGCGAGACCTACTCCAAGTCGCGGGCGAAGTCCTACATGGATGTTGCCAAGTCCCGATCCGTGGCCGAAACGGTAATTCAGGAACTCGGCCTCCAAAACACCTCTCCCGAGCAACTGATCGCGCGCGTGTCAGTCCAGAACCCCCAGGACACGGCAACCCTCAAATTCACCGCGCAGGCGGGCTCGCCTGAGACTGCCCGCGATCTGGCCGAAGCATGGGTGGGCGCGGTCGGCAAGCAAGTGGACCAGTTGGAGAAGGGCGGAGCCAACAGCACCGACACCTCGATTGTCAGCTTCCGCTCCCTCGATGCTGCTCAGGTGCCAACGTCACCCACGTCCCCGAACACCCGCCTCGCTTTGGTGATTGGCTTGGTGGCCGGTCTGGTTGTTGCCATTGCGTACGCCTTGCTGCGCAATATTTTCGACCGCCGCGTCCGCTCCGCCGTGCGCCTGGAATCCGAAACCGGCGTTGCCGTCATCGGCACGGTGCCCTTCCACAAGAACTTCGATGGCTCCAACCGCATCGTTTTGTCCCAGGGCGGCAACGACCTGGAGAACAAGAACCACCAGGACTACGCCGTGGCCGAGGCCATCCGGGAACTGCGGACCAACCTGCAGTTCATGGACGTGGACAATCCCCCGCGCATCATCGTTGTCACCTCCGCACTGCCCGGAGAGGGAAAAACCACGGTCATCGCCAACCTTGCCCAGACCATCGCGGCCTCGGGTCAGAGGGTGGTTGTGGTGGACGGCGACCTCCGCCGCCCCAAGCTGGCCATGACCTTCGGGCTCCTCACCAACGTCGGCCTGACGGACGTGCTCATTGGCCGCGCAACGCTCAACGACGTGCTGCAGCCCTGGGGCGAAAGCGGCGATTTGTTTGTCCTAGGTGCCGGTTCAGTGCCGCCCAATCCCAGCGAGCTTCTCGGTTCCAACGTCATGCACACGCTGCTGGAGGACCTCGCACGGCACGCGATCGTGCTGGTGGATGCACCTCCGCTGTTGCCAGTGACCGACGCCGCCATCCTCACGGCCCGCACGGACGGCGCCATTGTGGTCAGCCGGGCCGGCAAGACCACGTACGACCAGCTCAAGCGGGCCCTCCAGAACCTGGACCGCGTCAAGGGACGCCCCTTGGGCCTCATCATCAACGGCGTTTCCCGCAAATCCTCCAAAGGCGAGGACTACGGCTACCAGTACTACACGTATTACAACCGCAAGGAAGCCGGCAGCGAGTCCGCCAACGCAAACCACGTTCCGGCGTCGGAGTCGCAGCCCTTGGCTCCTACGGACCACGTACCCCTGGAGGGCCAACGCCGCGGCCGACGTCGCGAAAGCACCCCCGCACTGTGACGGCGTTCAAAGCCGGCGCCCAGCCGCCGTCGTCGATCCTGGCCGTCTGCACCGGCAATATTTGCCGCTCGCCGCTGGCCGAACAGTTGATCCGTGCCCGGCTGGCCAAGGCCGGAATCGGGAACTTCTCCGTAGGCAGCGCGGGACTGCACGCCGCGGTCGGCGCCCCCATGGAGCCACTCCCCGCGGCCCTCTCCAAGGAGTACGGCGGCTATCCCTCCGGCTCGTTCGGCAGGCAGATCACCGAGGAGTCCGTTGCCGCAGAACTGGTTCTGACCATGACCCGCAAGCAGCGTGACGAACTGGTTAAGAGGTTTCCCGGCGCAGCCCAGCGGACCTTCACCATGGCCGAATTCGTGCGCGCTGCGGGGTCGCTGCCCGTGACGGTTAGCCAGCCTGCCGCACCAAGCTGGGCAGCCGTGACGGGTGCCGGTGCGGATTCCGCCGTCGCGCGCCTGGTGCGGCGAACCGCCGCCGTCAGGTCAACGGCCGGGTTGAACGATGCGGACGATATCCCCGACCCCATCAATGCCACGGAGGCCGTACACCGCGAGGTGGGCCACCGCATCGCCGGGTACAGCGACGACATTGTGGCGATCCTTGGCAGGCATCTCTAGCGGGCTCGGAGCCACCTCGCCACCAGCGCACCAATGACGGCCCCGGCCGTGTTGGCGATGACATCAGACAAAGCCGTCACCCGGCCCGGGATCAGCAGCTGGGTGAGTTCAATTAACGTGGAAGTCGCGGCACCGAGCAGCAGGATGCGCCACCAAGTCCAACGGCTTGGCCACAGGAACCGGACCAGCCCGCCGAACGGGACGAACATGACGATGTTGGAGACGAACTCGACGGCTGCGGCCGCGTCCTTGAACGGCAGGCCCAACGCCGCTAGCCAACCAGCGATGATGCCAACGAAGCCGGTGACTGTGCTCGCTTCCTTCGATGGAAGGAAAACCACCAAGGCCAAAGCCACCAGATAGGCGGCGAATGCTGCCTGCAGCCACCTTTGCCCGCGGCGGGTGGCGGAGTCCTCGGCGGTGGTCATTCGACCAGCCTACTTGGCCGTGTGAAAGTACTGCTCGAGCTCAGAGCAACCTCGCTCTCTCTCGGCTTCACCCGGTCAAATATTGTCTGCGAATGGATTTATCCTTGAGGGATGGGAATTGGGGACCACAAGACGCTCGCCCAGGGAAGCATGGCGAGCAAAGAAACACTGAAGAGTCGCGCACACATCGCGGCTCGTTTTTCTGCCCTGATGCGCACCCCGAAATTTTACGAGGCTGCCAGCGAAGTCATGCCTGTTGACTCCCAGGGTGAGTACTCGGTGATTGTGGCCGACCCGTCCGAGTCAGCCGTCGTGACTATTCATCGAATGGAGCAACTCCACGAACAGGCACTGACGCTGGTGACGATATTGGATGCTCGAGTCAATGTGACATTCTTCCGGGTAGCTCGTAAGTCTTCGTCATCTGAGGCTCCCGTTGCAGGCAACACTCAAGAGACTGTTGACGTTACCGGTGGCATGACCGTCGAGGATTGGCTCCTGGCGATTGATGTCTTCGGGGAAGGAAAACCATTCACGCTCTCAGGGAGTGAGTTCGCGTCTGAGCTGACGTCGATGAGTATGAGCGCCAGCTAAGCTCGGCCGGGATTCACCAATCCACGACGCGTCACGCGCCCGGACCATCGAACGTCGCGCTCGTACTCCCCTGCGGCACCACCACATGGACTGCGTTCCGTTGCACACCGAAATCCGTCGGGGTTTCGGTGGCGATCTCGCCGTCGAGGTTCACTGACAGCGGCGGCTCGGTGACCAGCCGGACGTTTCGGGTCTCCAGATGGTAGACGCGATCGTGGTCTATGAAGCTTCCGTCCTTCAGCAGCCGCGCGATTTTCACATGCTCCCGGAGCGGCGCCGCGAGGATGGCATAGATGTCCAGCGTGTGATCGTCGATCCCGGCCAAGGGCGAGACCGTGTTCCCGCCTCCGTAATGCCGGCCGTTTCCCACGGCCACCTGGAGTAGGTCCTCAAGCTCCAAGGTTTGGTGGTCCCCGTCGGGGAACTCCAGCCGCGCCCTGAACGGCTGGTGGCGCGCGTAGGCCTGCACCGTGGCAACGCCGTACGCCAGGGGGCCGATGTGCTTCTTCAAGCGTGGACTCAAAGCCTCCGTGACGCCCACCGAGAGACCAACGGATGCGACGTTGAGGAACGGCTGGCCATTGGCCCGCCCGAGGTCGATGTCCACGATTTTCCCGTCAGCCACCACCGCGCAGGCCTCAGCGAGACCGGTAGGTATCTCGAGCGTCCGGGCAAGGTCATTCGCGGTACCCAGTGGGAGGACTCCGAGTGCGATTTCCGTCCCGGCAAGCAGCCCCGCCGCGTAGCTCACCGTGCCGTCACCACCGCCGACCACCACAAGGTCGTGCCCCTCCGCGACCACGCGTTCAAGTGCTGCCCCCAGGTCCGCGCCGGAGGTAACGGCATGCGCGGCAGAAACGGGCAGCCCCGCCTGCCGCAGCAGGTCCACGGCAGGCCCACTGGCGGCGGCACCACGGCGTGAGCCCGCATTGATCACGACGGCGGCAGAGCGTACGTCCCGGGCAAAAGTCATGTGGTCCATGGTAGGTGGATGGACCTTGGAGAAGCCTGCGTACCGGCTGGACGGCCTACTGCCTGACCCAGGTGCCGCAGCCGTGCGTGGTGAATTTCTGTCCCCGGCTCAATTCCACCGAGGGGTAGCCGCTGGTGACGGCCCCCATGGTGCTGTCGCTTCCGCCGCCAGGCCTGGTGATCCGCCAGTAGCACGCATCGGTGACTTCCTCGACCGTCCTGTACAGGCCTGGCGCTATGTCTTCACCCACCAGCCACACGCCTTCAACGATGCTGCTGCTCGCAGCGCTCGGCGCGGAGACCGCCGTCGAACTCCGTCGCGACTCCACCCCGGCGGCGACGCCTCCAAGGACCAGTGCCGCGGCCCCGGCTATCGCAACTGCGGCTGCGGCTTTCGTGCCGCGGAGCGCAGCCCAAGAGGCCCGCTTGAACACGAGCGAGTAGAGCCCAGTGATCACCGCGGCCAGGCCGAGGAAGATCAGGATGGCCTCGCCGTTGCCAAGGACGGCACTGACCAAGGCAACGACGGCCAGGATCGAACCCGTAACCCAGAATGACGGCCCAAAGGCCCTGCCCCCACTCGGCGGGTAAGGCGCCGGAGCGGTGACGGACCCAGGAAACGAGTACGACGGCGGCACGGGCGCCGAATAGCCCTGGTAAGGAAAAGGCTGCTGCGCATACTGCGGTGGTTGGTAGTACTGCGGCACGGGCGGCGGGAACGACGGCGGCGCGAAAGTTTGGGGGTGGAACGGCGGCGGTCCCACGGGTTGCGTCGGCGGACGGCCTTGGACCGCTTCGTTCGTCTCGTTGGTCACTGAACCCCCATGAATGTCCCGGACGCGACGCCGCGCCGTCGCTACAGTAACACCGCTGCGGTTGTCCGCTATCCTCAATCTCAGCCACGCCCAGTTGGCACTCTCTGGTTTGGAACAAACACCGCCCCGGTGCTGAACCCTTACGTTCCTTGGGGGAACCATAATGTCATCCGCCTCCACTGCCGCAGGCCGCAGGCGCTCCGCCCTTCCCGGCGTGGCCTTGGCTGCAACGGGAGCCCTCCTGATGTCCTCCTGCACGGTCCTGCCGCTGCCCGGGCTGCCGGCGGCAACACCAACCACACAGGCCCCGAGCCAGACGGCGGAGGCCCGGAGCACCGAGACTGCTGCGGTGGTGTGGGAAAAGCCCCTGAGTGCAATCGGCCAGCCCGTGGTGCAGGATGGCGTGGCCTTGGTATATGCCAAAGCTTCCGCCGGGGTGGAGGCCCACGCTTACTCTGTCAAGGATGGCAAGGAGCTCTGGACCCAGCCGGTTCACCCGGGGTTCGATTCGCCTGCCGAACCCCTCGAGCCGGCTGTAACCCGGACTGCCTCAGGGAAGAGTGCAGCGATCTTCCTGCAAGCTGCCACAGCCCCGGCGAATGCAAGCGGCACCGACTGGTGGACCAGTCCTGTGGCAGTCGATCTCACTACGGGCAAGGAGATATATCGCGGAAGACCGGAACTGGTCAGCACGCGCCCCTTTGCCTGCGACGACATCGAAGACATGTGCTTCATCGCCTATGACGAGACAGCGACGACGCTGGAGCATTGGGTGGACCTCGATGCAGGCGAAGAGTTTGCCGGTCCCGACGTCAACCCCCTCAACGGGAACTTCAGGCCAGTGGGCAAGGAACTCTACTCAACGGAGGAGGGCGGCGTCGAGAAGCTTGCCCATGTTGCCTACGGCGAGGTCCTGTGGGAGGTCGATCTGGAGACGGTGTTCGGCAAGGGCGCCACCACTGACATGGGAGGGCATTTCGCCTACTCGGAGAAACTTGACTTGTACGTCGGGTCCGTTGGGTACAGCCCGGCCAGCGGCAATTCTTCCGACTTGAGTGGCACGTCCATGGCCTTGAATCTTCGAGACATCAACAAGACTGTCGGATTCCGGGCCTCCAGCGGGCGCGTGTTGTGGGTTTCAGAGGGCTCCCAGATCATGTGCGCCCAAACGATGGGTACGGAAGCCACCAAGCTGCAAGGTGGCGAGGCCTTGCCGGTGAGATGCGAGTACACGGAAGGCACCGTTGAATATCCGTCAGGCAAGTACGTCGGGTCCAAAGGAAAGCTGGCAGGCTACGATCCCCTGACTGGCCTTACAGTTTGGGAGACCAAACCCGTAGAAGTCACTTGGTACAGGCAGGCTTTCCTGCCTGCGGCCAACCACGGAGAAGCGGTCATCGCCGGCACATTTTGGGATTCAAACATGGTGGATACGCGAACCGGCAAGTACAAGTCCTCCACAACGTTTGAGGACGTGTTCGTCTGTCTGGAAGAGACCACCTACGCGCTGCCACCCGGCGGCCCATACAAGGACTTCGGCGGGACGGGCGCTGGATCGGTCACGGCCTTCCCGTGCACCAAGGGCGGCACTCCTGTCCCGTCATTCACCTATGGCGCGCTCACCGACGTCGACACCATGGACGACGGGATCGCCGTCATCTCACTGGAAGGCAAAGTGGCCGGCTACAGGCTCCTGAAGGACTTCACGTAGGAACCACGCTCAGCTCACCAGCATAGAGAATGGTGCCCCTCGGCGTCAGCTGGCGGCAGCGGCGTCGTCGTTTCCTGCGGGAAGCAGCATGGTAAAGGTGCTCCCTTCCCCGGGCACGCTGCTGCAGGTGATTCTGCCCCCGTGACGTTCGACGATGGACTTGGTAATGAAAAGCCCAAGGCCGACTCCGGGAATCGCTGCCTGCCTGGCGCTGTCTGACCGGAAAAAGCGCGTGAAGATCTTGGCAGTCTCGTCGGGAGTCATGCCGATTCCGGTATCGCGCACTTCAAGATGGATCCAGTCGTCGTTGCGGGCCGCCAACACCTTGATGCGGCCGCCACCCGGCGAATACTTGATCGCGTTGGAGATGAGATTGTCCAGTGCCTGGCCCAGCCGCAATGGGTCTGCATCAGCCCAAAGGGGTGACGGCACGTCGGCAACCAAGCCAACATTGGCGGCGTCGGCCTGCGCATGTGCGGACACGAGGCTGTTTTCCACCAAACCTGCCACGTCTGTTCGCCGCAAATAGACACTTTCGACGGCGGCGGAAGACAACAGCAGGTCCTGCACCAACGCGTGGAGCCGCCCCGCATTCCGCTCTGCCACTTCCATATGGCGTTTTGCTCCTGCCGGGACGTCTTCATCGCCGTGGAGGGCCAGGTCCAAATTGCCCAGTATCGATGTCAACGGGGACCCAAATTCGTGGGAGACGTTGGCCAACAATTCGTCCTTGGCTGCGAGGGCATCGACCACGTCAGTGACATCGCGGAAAACAATCACGGCTCCCCCGAAGCCGTCGTCTGCCGCGCGCTTCATGCTTCGTGCAGCCGTAGAGATGGCCCGCTGTTCCGTGCCGGAACCGAACCAGACAAGGTAATCGGAAAAGGTCTCGCCATGGATCGCACGCTCTATGGGGCGCTTATCCGGCGGCAAGGGTGTCAGCTTGTCCAAGCCATAGATGAGGCTTTCATCGTCACCGGGCGGAACGGATTCCGCCAGACGGAGAAATTCCTTTTGTTGGTTATTGGTCAAGAGGGTTTTGCCCCTTGAATCCACCGCCACAATACCGACGTCGATAGTGTCCAGAATGGTCTCAAGCAGCATCTCCCGGTCCCTGCTCTCCGCGAGCAATTGCCGGAGGGCCTGATCCCGTTCGCCCACGCGCCGTTGCTGGATCCGGGCATTGGAACCGGAAAGCCTGATGGTCACTGCCACGGCCAAGAGCAGCAAAGGCAGCACTGCCACCGAGAAAATGTCTGCAGCGGTGGGTTTGGGCAGGTGGGAAATGAACGCCGGGAGCGATATCACCAGGGGGCCTGCAAAGCTGATGGCCAGGCTTGTCCTTACGCGAAGTGCGGAAGCGGACAGCCAGATCACTGGGAAAAGGGCCAACACCGCCAGACCGGGCAAAACCCCATATGATCCGCTCCGCGTAAACGTCAGTGCCACCAGGTCCAGGATGGGAATCGCAAGGCTTGCGTTGGTCGGCAGCCGCTCCCACGGCACCAGGAAGCAACCCAAAAACAACATGCCGTGCAGGAGCAGCCCGATGATCAGCAACCAGTTTTGGAAGAGTGTGGGCCAAAGTCCATGCGATGCCACGATCAATCCCGTGACAACCAGCGTCAAAGGCAATTCACAGACTGCAACTTTTGCCCTCGGCGTCAGTTTCCTGAAGACGCGGACGGCAGTCCGCAGAAATGGTTGCTCAGTCAAGGCAGGACACGCCGGAGGAGGATGGACACGGACCAATTACTATCAGGGGCCGTTTCCCGCTGGCAATAGCGCCGGACGGTCGGACCGCGGGAAATGGGCTTTGACGTTGAGATCGGCGCATATTGCACATATTAGGTGCAATATAACTTCAACGCTTGTATCGTACGTATTGAGGTGACGCTTTCCGTATTGCGCTGGGCTTACGGTGGTGCGCGCCGACTCGAGGATATTCAATGAACGAGCCTGGGGTTGCTGTAGTCATTGAGGATGACGAGGACGTCCGGAACTTGGTGGGCGCCATCCTGAAGGAAGCCGGATTTGTGGTGCACTCTGCCGCCACCGGACGCGAAGGCGTGGAGGTCGTACGGGATCATCACGCCGTAGCCGTGACGCTGGATGTCGGGCTTCCGGACATGGACGGCCATGAGGTCCTGAGACGGATCAGGCAGTTCAGTGACGCCTACGTGGTGATGCTCACCGCCCGACGCGACGAGCCCGATACCCTGACGGCATTTCTGACGGGTGCGGACGATTACGTCAAGAAACCATTTCTGCCCCGCGAGTTAAGAGCCAGGGTCGCTGCGATGATGCGGCGCCCACGCGTGGTGTCCGGGCAATCCTCGCCTGCGGCCCACGGCAATTCCGACCGGTCGGGCGTGCCCAGCCATGCGTCCATTGAACACAACGGCCTGACCTTGAACTACAAGTCCCGCACCGTTGACCTCGATGGTACGGCGTTGGCCTTGACCCGAAGCGAGTTCGACCTTCTGCTCGATTTGCTGCGCAACCCAGGGGAAGTCAGGACGAGGTCTGATCTTGTCCGCGCGGCCCGCGGTGACTACTACGACGACGACGCCTATATCAGTGAGGCTGATGAACGGGCCGTTGAGACCCACATCGGCAATCTCCGCCGAAAGCTCCGTGAAGATTCACAATCTCCGCGCTTTTTACAGACGGTTCGGGGAGTTGGCTACGCCCTCGTTCCCAAAAAGACGGATTAGGCAGCCGGGTCCGGTTCCGGAGTTGCATTCCTCAGGACGTAGCTTTCCTTCAGTTCATTGACCGTGCGCTGGCCACAATCGGCAATGTCATTCAACAACGAGCTGGCCTGGCGTAGATCACCGTTGTTCATGTGCTCTTCCAGTCGCGCTGCATAAACTGCCAGGCGAACGCCACCCACCATGGCGGACGAGGTCCTGAGGCTAAGGATGGCGTCCAGGGCCGCGGGCAGGTCCCCACGCTCGACGGCGGAGACGAGGGTTTGGTACCTTGCCCCCCACAGCTTCACGAAGTCCCGCGCAAATTCACGTGCGATCCGCGGATTGTCCAGTTGGTCTTCGAGCAGTTGGAATTGTGCGAGGTCCAGTATCGGATCAACCGAAAACGAGCCTCCTTGCGCCCACCCAGAGCCGTCCGCCACGCCCGCAGCACCCAAGGCTGCTGCCACGTTGGCATCATGGAAATCTGAACTGGACATAACTCGATGGTACGTCCTGAATTCGGACTTAAACCGATCTTGCGCTGATCTTGAGCAAATCCTAAGCCCCTCCTGATTTCGCTGGGATTACTTCCTTCGTCAAATGCTGAATTGCTCAGTTGCCGCTCAGGGTCACTATTGCGTTGATGGCGGCGGGCCCCAGGATGGCAATGAACAAGACCGGGAAGATGAAGAACAACAAGGGGAAGAGAATCATTACCGGAAGCTTCATCGCTTTCTCTTCTGCCCGTTGCCGGCGTTTCACCCTCATCACCTTCGCCTGGACCCGCAACACCCGGCTGATGGCAATACCGTAGGTGTCCGCCTGGATGACTGCCTGGACAAAGCTCCGGAGTTCAGGAACGTTGGTGCGTTGGGCCAATGCCAGGTAGGCCTCCCGGCGACTGCGTCCAACCTGCATGTCCTGGAGCGTGCGTACAATCTCCTCCGCCAAGGGCCCCTTGCCGTTCTCCCCGGCTCGGGCCATCGCGCCTTCGAAACCGAGGCCGGCCTCCACCGAAATCAACATTTGGTCCATGGTGTTGGCAAGTTCCAACTGGATAGTCTTCTGCCGTTCCTGCCCCTTGCTGTAAAGCATGAGATCGGGGATGAAGTAGCCCAGCAGGACAACGAATATTCCTACCAGCTTGATGATCCCGCTCGAACTGCTTGTGGTGATGAGCAACCCGAAAAGCGCCCCACATAGTCCGAGTGCAGGTTTCGCAGCCAAGACGCGGCCCAGGGGAAGCGACGGCGGGCGTCCGGCCAGTGACAGCAGCCTGTCAAGCTTCTGCGCGTAGCTTCCCGGGGTGAGCTTGTAGCCGACGCGCTCCAACAGGCCGGCCCGGCTCTGCTCCGCGACTTCGGCGGCAACGTGGCCACGGGTAAGGAGTTCCCGAACGGCGCGCGGGGTCTTGCGGTCGACAGCAAGCAGCGACCACGCGAAATAGGCGCCCGGCAGGGGTACCAGCAGCAGCGACATGAAAAGGAAGGGATGCACGGTGCGCCTCAGAACTTCAAGTTAATGATTTTGCGCATCCACAGGCCACCGATGGTCATCAGGATGACCGACAACGCGATCAGCCCCCAACCGATGGGGTGCGTGAACATCACGTTCATGTAGCCCGGGTTGACCACCATGAGCATCAGCACGATGCCCACGGGAAGGGCCATCAGGATATAGGCCGAGAACTTGCCCTCCGCCGCCAGGGACTTGATGTGTCCCTTGATCTCGCTGCGCTCGCGGATGGTCTCATTGACCTGGTCGAGCACCTCGGCGAGGTTTCCGCCCACTTCCCGGTTGATCTGGATCGCCTGCCCAATCCAGACGAAATCCTCGCTCCGCATACGCTCGGCTGTATCGCTCAGCGAGGCCTGCAAATCGCGGCCAAGGCTGGTCTCGGTGATGACGCGGCGCATTTCCTCGGCTGTAGGGCTCTCGGATTCCGCAGCCGCCGCATCAATTGCCCGGAGTATGCTGTGGCCGGCCCGCAATCCCCCGGAAAGAAGCTGCAGGGTATCGCCCAGCTGATCCTCGAATTTGTCACGCCGTTTTCCGGCCCGGACTTTGAGAACGAGGTGGGCCACCAAAGGCGCAGGAACGCTGAAGAGAATGGCTACAAGGACGCCGCCGACAACAAGGCCGATCAGTGCGCCAACAAAGCCGCCTGCAATGACGAGCACCACAAAATCGGCTTGGCCCATCCGCACGCCTGCATTATCAAGTGTTTCGCGGTTGAACAGCCGGACGTTGCGGCGGGTCAGGAAGCCATGAAGGGCCTCTGTGGTGGACCCGGTAAGCCTCGTCAGCCCGGAGCCCGAAACTGCTTGGTACGGTCGACGCCGCTCCAGTGGGACTTCAGGGGTTTTCGGAAGAACCACGGCAACGCCAAAGGCGACGATGGCTGACAGCATCAGGGCCAAACCGGCAATCAACATCATGGCGCGATCAAGTCCTCGAAGTGGTGGTCAGTGGGGCTGCAAAAACCTCGGCCGGAACCCGGATTCCCACGTCCTCGAAGCGGTCGATGAAACGCGGACGGATGCCGGTGGATACCGGACGGCCGAGGAACCTGCCGTGATCATCGACCCCCGCCGAATAATCGAAGACGAAAGCGTCCTGGAGGGTGACGATGTCGCCTTCCATGCCTTGAACCTCCGTAACGTGGGTGATACGGCGTGTCCCGTCGCGAAGGCGGGAAATTTGGATGATGAGGTTTACTGCGGACGCTATCTGTTCACGAATAGCACGCAACGGCAGGTCCATTCCGGCCATGAGGACCAAGGTCTCCAACCGGGCCACGGCGTCCCTGGGGGAATTTGAGTGCACCGTGGAAAGCGAGCCGTCGTGACCGGTATTCATGGCCTGCAGCATGTCCAGCGACTCTCCACCACGGACCTCGCCCACCACGATCCTGTCCGGACGCATCCGCAGGGAGTTCCGGAGCAGGTCCCGGATGGTGACCTCGCCCTTACCCTCGGTATTGGGCGGCCGGCTTTCGAGCCTGACGACGTGTTGCTGCTGGATCTGAAGCTCTACTGCATCCTCAATGGTCACTATTCGGTTGTCCTCCGGAATGAAGGATGACAAGACGTTCAGCAGCGTGGTCTTGCCGGTTCCCGTACCACCGGAAACGATGATGTTCAGCTTTGCTTTAACGCATGCATCAAGGAGTTCGGCCATCTGGGGGGTGAGCGTCCCAAAGTCGATCAGGTTCCGGACCGTCAAGGGCACCTTGCTGAACTTACGGATGGTCAGGGAGGAACCCCCGACGGCCAAGGGAGGAATCACGGCGTTGACGCGCGAACCGTCTTCCAAGCGCGCATCAACCAGCGGGGATGACTCGTCGATCCGACGCCCCACCCTGGAAACAATGCGTTCAATGACCCTTCGGAGATGGTCCTCGGAGCTGAAAACCGACTCCGTGAGCGTCAGTTTGCCTCGCCGCTCGACGTAAATCTGGTCCATTCTGTTGACCATGATTTCGGTGATGTCCGGGTCATCCAACAGGCGCTGCAGTGGCCCGTAGCCCAGGACGTCGTCTGCCACGTCCGCAACCAGGCGGCTGCGCTCCTCCGGAGAAAGCGGGACCTGTTCGGCGTCGATGATCCGGGTGAGCTCTTCCCGGGCGGCGCTCCGCAACTCCAGTTCGCTCAGCGACGAGTCGTTGAACCGAGCACCCAAGCGCTCGAACAAGGCCGTTGCGGCGCGCCTCTTGAGCGCGGCGAAGACGTCCACCGGTTGCTGGGCCCTTGGCCTCGGCGCATCAGGAAAGTCTGCCGTTTTGATGTGCGGATGCGCCACAACGGAGGCCTTCGTCTGGAGCTCCGGCGTAGCCTGCTGTATGGCCTGCGCAAAAGTTGGCTTGCCCGAGGAGGTGCCGTTGGTTCCCTGGTGGTCCTCCGGCGTCGAAGTCAACGCCACGTCCTCGGCGTCGTGCAGGCGCTCGGAAAGCTTCACTGGACTACCACCCTCCTGTGGAGTTTCCGCTGCGTCGTGTTCCGCCATTCGGGGTTGAAGCGCTGCACCAACTGGTTGAAGCCCTTGACCGCCGGGTCCTTGGTTGACTCCTGGAGCACCGGGATTCCCCGGTTGGTGGAAAGTGCCACGGCCTTGGACCGTGGGATACTCACATCAACCGGGGCGCCGACAGTTGATTCAACATCCTGGACCGACAGCCCCACCTTGGAATCAGCCATGTTGATCACCACGTGACGGGCCTCCGGCAGGAGGTTAAGCCTGCGCAGAATGTCCAGGCCAGAACGGAGGCCGCGAACGCCGGGAACATCCATGCCTGTAACCCAGACGGCATCCGTGCAGTGTTCCAGGGCGGCAAGTCCGATCTCAGGAAGCCCTGGAGCCGTATCCACAATGACGTACCGGAACTGTTCGGCAAGCTGCTCCAGCAGCCGGCCCACCTGCTCCGGGGTAATACCGTCGGCTTCAACGGGATTCTTGGGCGCGCACACGGCATAGATGCTCGCCGGATGGACCGTGAGGAATGCCTTGAGCACCAGCGAGTCCTGGCTGGCAGTCGGAGAGACGGCGTCCGTAACCGTATGTTCCGGATTGAGGTACAGCGCGGAGGCAACATCACCGAACTGCAGATCAAGATCCACGATCACCACGCTCATGGGCGCGATCTTGCCGAGTCCCACTGCAATGTTGGTGGCAATCGTCGTTTTGCCCACGCCTCCTTTCGGAGAAAAGACGCCGATGACCGTTCCCCTGGGTGCGCCGGATTGCTGGAGTTCCATTGTTCGGTGGCGGGTAGCGAATGACTGGCACGCACGTTCCAGGGTCACCCGGATCTCGGCCACATCCACCGTTGGCCGCATGATGTCGCGGATCCCGGATCGCATCGCTTGGAGGATGAAGTCCGGGTCGGGTTCGCTGACAAGGAGCACGCTCAGTTCCGGCAATTGCACGGTGAGTACCGTGGCCAGGCGCAAGGCTTCGTCCACGGGCACCTCCGGGCCCAAAATGAGCACCTCCATGGGTTCCTGGTTGATGGCGCCGAAGAGCTCGGCCGGGTCGACGGGGAGGATGTTGGTGAAGAAGGTCTGCACGCTACCGGGGAGCCCCCCGGCAACGGCCTGGCGCAGGCGCTGATCGAAATCCGCGTTGGGAGTAATCAGGACGAACCGGCTCACTTGTATACCTCGCTCCTTTGGATGATCCGAGGGCCGTTCTCCTGGGCATCAAGTGGCTCCTTGCTCAACCAGATCTTGGCGAACTCGGAAGCGAAGACGATCTTGGACGCGTCCACGTCGCTTACTGCCACGGTCAGGAGAAGCGATCCGGTGGGGAGCGCCGTGTCCTTGGGATCAGCTGCCGTGGACCCCGGGGTGGGGCTCGAAGACGGTTGGGCCTCCGATGACTCGGGAGCACGCTGGACAGCGGTCACCAGGACCTTGTGGATGGTCAGCTCGGTGGTTTCCTTGTCCGGCTTTGCCTCGATTCCGCCGCTGGCCATGGAGATGAAGATCCCCACGTGGTCGCCCGGCACCAATCGACCGCCTGCCACCCTTTGCGGCTCCAGTTGAAACGAGACTTCCTGCAGCCCGGCAGGCACTTTGACCTCCCCGCTGGCTTGCAGGGCCTCCGGCGCGATCAGGCGCTCGGCTACCAACGGCTCCCCCGGAACGAGGTCCACTGCTGCGACTTTGCCGGAGGAATCGCCCAGCGTGCGCAGCGCAGTGGCAGGAACAGCGGACGCCGGAAGCTGTTGGGCAGTCACGGAATTCTTCATGACTTCAACGGGAGTGCCCGCAGGAATCGGTGCCTTGACCATCAGGACATCCACAGGGGCAAGGTTTTGAACGGCCCTTTGGTCTGCCCCCTGGGCGTACGCGAAGACGAGGATCACTCCGACGATGGCCAGCAGGGCCGCTACCGAGCCGGCCACGAGGCGTGATTTCACTGCTGCTCCTGTGCTGATGAAGGGAAAAGTGCTATTTGGTCAGGCGGACGATGGTGGCCCCGTAGGCATTCACGGGGCCAAGCGTGTAGCCGTCGGCAAGCGAGACGTACTTGACGAAAGTCCCGACGATTCCGCGGCAGTTTCCATTGCACGAAAGCGCGGACGAAACATAAGGACTCGCGTTACGGAAGGTGTCCGGCAGGCTGGAGTTGCCGCTGAACTTCCAGCCGCTGACTTTGAAGGCGGCGAAGGACACCAAGTGGTAAATGGCCCCGCTTCCCGTGCCCGTCACGGCATTGAAGATGGGAAGCAGGACAATGACGTCCTGGCCGGCGTTGATACTGGCTGCCCATTTTTGAAGTGTGCTTGCGCAGTTGTTGGGGACACTGTTGCCGGGTGCACTGCCGCCCTCGTTGACGGAGAGGTCGATGTAGCCGCCGCAGGAACCCGGATTCTGGACGGTCCAACCGAAGCCACCTTCCACGGCGGCACCCGAAGGCCCGTAGTTGCAGCTGGGGTTCGCACCGCTGCCGTGGGCCTGCAGAAGCTGCGGGCTTCCGCCAACCTGTCCCTGCACCTGGCAAATCGAAAATGTGAGCGGGAATGGCGTAGTGCCGGTCAAGGGGCTGCCCCATTGGACGGTGGACGAGGTAAGGACGTCAGCCGAGTTGATACCGAGGGCACGCGCAAACACCAGGGACACCGAGTTCGGGCTTCCGCCGGCCTGTTGGGAGCCGGCAGTAACAGTCACCTTCCGGTTGGTCAGATCCAGGTTGACTGCGCTGATGTTGCCCTGGCCGTCGATGGAGTTCTTGTTGGCGAGGTCCTTCGCGATCTGCGAGGTGGCCGAACAGTTGGGGTCACTGGTACTCACGGCGCACTTCTGTGCCACGGCCAGCGCCGCAGCATCGGATCCGTTCTGTACTTGGGCCCTTTCGGAATACAGCATTCCGGCATCCACGGCAAGGGCAGCAAATCCGAGCAACACCACCAGGATCAGCGCCACGAAAACGGCGACGGCACCACGCTCATCGTTTCCGTGGACTCTCATCCGCCGCATTGCATGGCTCCCACGCCTTCCATCGCGAACGGCCCTGCGATCCCGGTGAGTGTCTTCAGTGTGTATTTGATGGTCACTGACATCTGGGCGCCGGAGGTGCAGCTCGATGCGCTGAAGGTGAAGTTCGTATCAAGCAACTTGGGGTTCAAGGAAACGGCCGCGCTCTTGGCGGCCGTCCGTGCGGCCGTCGAATCGTTCGAGATTGCCATCACCCGCGCGCCCTCGCGGGCCGCGTTCGAAAGCGAGACCTGCGCGTTGTAGGCCCGTCCGAATTCCATGATTCCAAGAACGAGAAGGACCAGTACGGGTACCAGCAGAGCGAATTCGACTGCAACAGCACCCCGTTCTGAATCCCTGTTCATGGAAGTGCCTTTCGTGGGCCGGCCAAGTGTGATCGATGGAAGAAGAGGACCGGGTGGATGGCATGTACGCATCCACCCGACCTCAACGGGCCGTCTTACTTCGAGCAGCTGCCCTCGACAGCCGGGGTGGAACCAGACGCGGGAGCCGACGCGGTCCACGCGCCGCCCTTGATGGTGCAGGCGGAACTCTTGAACGTCTCGACGAGTGTGTTACCGAGGAGGCTGACGGCGACGATGATGACCACTGCGATGAGGGCAACCATGATGCCGTATTCGACGGCGGTGGCGCCGGTCTCGTCACGACGGCCACGGGCAGCGATGTTGGAGAGGTAGACAAGCATGTGAAACTCCTGAGCGAGTTGGGGATTTGGGCTGGCCCGATACCAGCTCCCTAACAACGTAGCAACGGAAAATACCCCGTAGCGGAGTCCTTGGAACATCCTGCGGAAAGGCTCTGGAAGCTGCGCTGGTCCTGCGCAAATCCTCGGAATTGGCCACCGTTTTCCACACCAAAAAGGCCGCGCCAATTGTGGCACGGCCTTTCTTTTGTGGGTCCTGATTCAGCGGTTCAGGGGCTCAGCCCATCGCGGCAGCCGTGACCGGTGGCAGGGAGAATTGTTTCCGTGCCCACCGCGCCAGCTTCTTGCCTTTGCCCTTCCACCAGTTGTCTTCGTCTTTGTCGTGGTGCAAGCGGAAGATGATCACCACCAGCACGGCGACGCTCATGATGACGTTCAGCCACGAGGACATGACCGCTTCGGCCAAGGTACTGACTCCCATGACCAGGATCGAAGGAATGGCCAACGTCCTGAAGATGGTGCTTGCCACGAAGCGGCGGTGCGAGCGGCGCACGGACAGTGCTCGCACCATGTCGAAGCACAGGCAAACCACCACCAGTGTTTGACCCAGCGACATGAGGATCAGCCCGGGCAACGAGCCCGCGAACATCGCCGCGGATTCCACCCCGGCGCTCATCGGAGATCCTCCGTCACTGCTACATCACGATCGCTGTATTCACGCATTTGAATAACTCCCCCAGACCAGAAAATTCATTTGAGAACCATTGGTCTCCATTGAATCCTGCGCGCGGGAAGCCGGTCACGAGTAGTCAGTACTCGAATGCGCGGAAGGGGCCTACTTGGTTGGCACGCGTGTACTCAGTCCCGGTCCACCGTTCGGTGCCGCACCACAGCACGTCAGGATTGCAGAGCCTGACACATCTCTACTGGCCTTCCAAGTCAATGATCTCTACCACGCGCAGCAGCGCGTCAGGATTCATCGTCCGATCAGCATCCCGGAGCGCTTCGAAGTATGCTTTCGATTCCACAATCGGTTCCCAGTCGAAGATGTATTGGGACGTCAGTCCGTAGAGCAGCAGGTCAGCACAGAGCCGAGTGATTCTGCCGTTGCCGTCGACAAATGGATGGATCATCACGAGCCGATGGTGCGCGGCCATGGCGATCCAAAAGGGGTCCACGTCGTGTTCAATCCAGTAGGCGATGTTGCCTAGTTCCTCAGGCAATCTTTGCCTGATTGCTTCCGGGGCCACACCGATGGAGAGTTCCCTGTCCCGGATCTTGCCCGCCCACTTCCACACGTCCGAATAGCAGGCCTGATGCATCTCGAGGAGCGTCTCGTAATTACATAGATCGATCGCGGAAATAGTGCCATCTGCGATCGCAGTCAGCATCTCCGACTCCACGGCCGAGATACCTTCAGCCTCCGCTTGGTAGACGTCATGTTTGGTTGCAAAAGTGGTGCCGTCCACGAAGGCTGCGGCCTCGTCAGCATCCACTGGAGTGCTCTGATACTGGGGATTCATTCTCCAGCTGTGCCCTGTACTTTCCGGCGACGTTCGACGGATCGGGCCACGACGCTGACTACTAAGGACTTTGAGGCGCGCGTCGGTCTAACATTCAACTTGGAAGCCAGGTTCCGGCCTTCAACCGCCATCGAAGCACTCACTTGGTCTGCAATCACTTCAAGTGGAACCCTTATTCGCGCAGCTGACGTGAGGTGGCCATTGCCGTCCACGGAGCTGGCAGACTCGCGCGACTTCCGCAGCGCTGCCTGCGCAAGCTCTGGGGTGTAGCTGATTCTCTTCATCTCACGTCCTGACAGCTGCAGCTGGATCTGATAGTGACTTCCCGAAACTAGTACCTCACCATCATTCTGCCACTCCGCCGTGTGCTACCCCTTGAAAACCGGCGCCCGCTTCTCCTGGAATGCCCGGAAGCCTTCGGCGTAATCGTCGGTCTTGCAGAGCCGGGCCTGCTCGGTGTTCTCCTCGGCCATGGAAGCCCACAGGCCCAGTCGCTGGTCGCGGATGTGGGCAACCAGTTCCTTGGAGGCAACGAACGCCTGGGTGGCACCCGCAGCAACGCGCGAAACAATCGCACGCGTTTCATCCAGCAAAGACTCAGCAGGCATAGCCCGGCTGAACATCCCCTGCGCCACAGCCTCCGTACCGGAGATCAAGTCAGCCGTGTAGATCAGGTCCAGCGTGCGGTGGATGCCCAAGCGCTCGGTGAAGTACCAGTGCCCGCCCGAGTCCAGGGTGGCTCCTAGCTTCGCAAAAGGAGACCCGAACTTGGCATTCTCCGCCACGTACACCACGTCCGTGGCCAGCAAAAGTCCCAAGCCAACACCCAGACACGCGCCGTGGGCGGCAGCGAACGTCGGTGCCGGGAAAGCAGCCATTTTCTTGAGCAGCGGCTCTACCAGCCCACCCAGGTAGGCCTGGGCATCGTCGGTTTCGGGCGTGACGCCGGCAATGTCGCGGCCCGCGCAAAAGGCGCGTCCCTCTCCGCGAAGCAGCAGCGCCCGTACTTCACCGCGCGAGGCAGCGGCAGCAGCGTCGTCGTACGCCTTATCCAGTTCGGCAAGCGCGTCCTCGTTCAGCGAGTTCAGCTTTTCGGGGGCATTGAGGACAATTTCGGCAATGCCGTTTTCAAGGGAGAGCTCGATCATGGGGACTCCTTAGACGTCGAAGTCGACGGTCACTTCTTCGCTGGTGGGGTGGGCCTGGCAGGTGAGGACGTAGCCCTTGTCCAGCTCGTCCTGCTCGAGGGCGTAGTTCTCGTCCATGGTCACGGTACCGGTGACCAGCTTGGCGCGGCAGGTGCCACACACACCGCCGGCACAAGCGAACGGAACGTCCGGGCGGACACGGAGAGCCGCGTTGAGGATCGATTCGCGGGCGTGCGTCGGGCTGGCGACGTCCCCCGTGAGGCCGTCCAGCTTGAACGTGATCTTGAACGTCTCCTGCGACTCGTCCTCCACCACGGGACGGCCGGCGTGGCCTTCGGGGCGGTCCGGACGGCCAGTGGTGAACAGCTCGAACCGGACATGCTCAGGCTCGACACCGCGGGCGGCGAGGGTGTCGCGGCACAACTGGACCAGTTCGAACGGCCCGCACAGGAACCACTCGTCCACATCCTCGGCATGGATGGCCGAGCTCAAAAGCGACTGCAGCTTCTCCGCATCGATGCGGCCCGTCATGAGCGGCGCGATCCGCTGCTCCCGGGACAACACGTGGTGCAGCGCCAGGCGCGACGGGTACTTGTCCTTCAGGTCCGCCAGCTCCTCCAGGAACATGACGTCCATGGCGGCCTTATTGGCGTAGATCAGGTCAAAACGCGTGTCCGGATTGGCGGCGAGCAGGGTCCGGGCAATCGCAATCACCGGCGTGATCCCGGAACCGGCGGCGATCGCCACAAAGCTCCCGGCGTCCCCCGCCAGTTCCTCCGGGTGGTTCATGGAGTTCATGACGTTGTGCTGCACGGCCGAACCGTCTTTGCCGTGCCGCGAAATGAACGCGCCCTGCGGGCTCATGACGTCCAGGACGTCGCCGGCCTTCAGCTCGGCATTGGCCCAGGTGGAGAAAATGCCGCCCAGGTCCTTCTTGATGGCCACGCGGATCTCGCTGCTGCCATCCTCGAAACTGCGCGGCTCTGCGCAGATCGAGTAGCTGCGGCGAACCTCGTGCGGCTCTCCGTTCTCATCCGGCAACGTGGTGCGCAGGGCGACGTACTGGCCGGGCAGGTAGTCGTACTGACCGGCCAGCTCGGCGGGAACACCGAACGTGACCTCAATGGCATCATCCGTGAGGCGCCGGACTTCCGCGACGGTCAGGTTATGGAAAGACGCACGACGGCGGCTGGCCGTCTGGGTTTCGGTGGTCATGGAATTCCTTAAAGGACTTTGAAGTAGTCGAACGGTTCCTTGCAGTCCTGGCACACAAACAGTGCCTTGCAGGAGGTGGAACCAAAGCGGGTCAGTTCCTTGGTCTTGAGCGAGGAACACTGCGGGCATTTCACGGCGAGGCTGAGCCGTACCGGACCCGAATGGCCACCGGCAGCGGCCCGGCCACTCGGCGGCGCGATCCCGTATTCCTCCAGCTTGGCCTTGCCGGACTCGGTCATCCAGTCGGTGGTCCAGGCCGGGGACAGCACCAGGTTCACCTCAACAGCTGCGTACCCGGCGTTGCGGAAAGCCGTCCGCAGGTCGTCACCGATCGCGTCCATGGCAGGGCAGCCCGAGTAGGTGGGCGTGATGGTGACCTCGACGGCGGTACTCGCCGGACCGCCGTCGTGCGCGCCCTCCGGTGTGGCCGCGTCAGGCGACGCATCCACGATCCGCACGCCGCGCAGGATGCCGAGGTCCTCGATGGTGAGGACGGGAATCTCCGGATCGCAGACGGTGGACGCAATGTCCCACGCCTGCTGTTCGGCGGTACGTACCTGCGTTGCCATGATGGTCACCAGCTCGCGCCCGGGTGTTCGCGGGCCAGGACCTGCATTTCGGCAAGGACGTAACCCAAGTGCTCGGAGTGCTTACCGCGGCGTCCGCCGCCCAAGGACTGGGGCACGTTGGGAGCCTCAAGCTCTGCTTCCGCGAAGATCTCGCCGGTCAGGCGGTCGAAGGCCTCGCGCAGGCTGGAAGGCTGAACCGTCACGCTGGCCTCGGCCAGGCGGGTGGTGAGGTCATCGTCCTCGAAAAGCTCGTCGACGTACGGCCACACGAGCTTGAAGCCCTGGATGATGCGTGCACGGGACTCGTCGGTTCCACCGGCCAGGCGGAGCACCCACTGAGCACTGTGGTCGCGGTGGTAGTCCACTTCCTTGACGGCCTTCGCGGAGATGGCCGCAAGCGTGGGATCCGTGGATTTCGTGAGCGCGGTGTAGAGCTCGAACTGGTAGAAGCTCACAATGAACTGCCGTGCGATGGTCACTGCGAAGTCACCATTGGGCTGCTCGAAGAGGTGGGCCGAACGGAACTCGTGCTCGCGGCGGAAGTACGCGAGGTCGTCCTCGGACTTGTCCCAGGCCGCACCGGCGTAGGTGAGGAAGGACCGTGCGTGGCCCAGCTGGTCCAGCGCAATGTTGCCGAGGGCGATGTCTTCCTCAAGCTCCGGGGCGCGGGAAATCCAGTGACCCAGGCGCTGGGCGAGGATCAGTCCGTCATCGCCGACGCGCAGCGCGTACTCTGCGACGTCCTCGCTGGGCTTGACCTGCCCGCGGTGGACCTCGAGGGCAATGTCTTCGGGGCGCAGGGCGTTTCCCGGCGTGATGCGCGTGGCACTGGCCGAACCGTCGCCGGACGCACCGGCACCGTGGACGCCGACAGAGATATCGCCGTGGCCCTCGATCGCGAAGTCAGTGTTCGTTTCGTGGGAAGTCACAGGTGCTTCACGCCTTCGCTCTTGGTGTAATACGTCGCGTGGCGGTAGTCCTTGCCCTGGGGCGACTCGAAGAACGCGCCCTTGGAATCGGGATCACTTGAAGCGATGGCTTCGGCCGGGACAACCCAGATGGACACCCCTTCGTTGCGGCGCGTGTACAGGTCGCGGGCATTCCGGAGTGCCATGGCGGCATCCGGTGCGTGCAAGGAACCGGCGTGGACGTGGGACAGGCCGCGGCTGGAACGGACAAAGACCTCCCAGAGTGACCACGGGGTTTCGTGGGTTTCTTCTGGCGTGCTCATGCTGCGTGTTCCTTCTCTGCTTGCTTGCGGGCGTAGGCTACGGCGGCTTCCCGGACCCAGGCACCATCTTCGTGTGCCTCGCGGCGGCGCTCGATGCGCTGCGAGTTGCAGGGACCGCGGCCGGCCAGGACTTCCTTGAACTCGTTCCAGTCCAGGGGTCCGTGCTCCCACTTCTTGGTTTCTTCGTTGAAGCGGACATCCTTGTCCGGGAGGGTCAGGCCGAGGACCCTGACCTGCTCCACCATCATTCCCACAAACCGGCTGCGCAGTTCATCGTTGCTGAAGCGCTTGATGTTCCAGGCCATGGACTGCTTGGAGTTGGGTGAATCGTCATCCGGCGGGCCGAACATCATCAGCGATGGCGCGTACCAGCGGTTCACGGCGTCCTGGGCCATCTGCTTCTGCGCAGGCGTGCCGTTGGAGAGCTCCAGCAGGATCTCGAAGCCTTGGCGCTGGTGGAAGGACTCTTCCTTGCAGATGCGCACCATTGCGCGGCCGTAAGGACCATACGAGGCACGGCACAGGGGCACCTGGTTGCAGATGGCAGCACCATCAACAAGCCAGCCGATGGCTCCCATATCCGCCCAGGAAATCGTGGGGTAGTTGAAGATGGATGAGTACCGGGCCTTCCCGGCGATCAGGTCTTCCATCATCTGGTCCCGGGACTGGCCCAGGGTCTCGGCCGCCGAGTACAGGTACAGGCCGTGGCCCGCTTCGTCCTGGACCTTGGCCATGAGGATGGACTTGCGCTTGAGGCTCGGTGCCCTGGTGATCCAGTTGGCTTCCGGCTGCATGCCGATGATTTCCGAGTGCGCGTGCTGCGAGATCTGGCGCAGCAAAGTCTTGCGGTAAGCCGCCGGCATCCAGTCGCGGGGCTCGATGCGCGAGTCTTCCGAAATGATGCGATCAAAGTACGCCTGACCAGCTGCCTCCCGCTCCTGCTCCTCCGGGGACAGCTCAGCGGGCACAGACTGCAGATTCTGCGATGCCATGGTTGCTCCTAATAAATTACCGACCGTTCGTTCAGAATATGCGGAGCGGGTCTTCGCAGTCAACCTTTTGGGTTGGATTCGGAGCGGGCATGACATTCTGCTGGATCATTCCTGTGTGGCAGCCGGCCAGGCCCGTCATTCCGGGGTTGGCTGCAGGGACAGACGGAATGATCCAGCAAAAAGAGCGGACCAGAAACGCAAAAACCCGGGCCCGGCAGTGTGCCGGACCCGGGTGTGTTGCGGGCTATCTGAGCGAGATACGACGACGGCGGTCGGTTCCGCCACGCAGGTCCCGGTTAAGCCTCCGGTCGCCGTGGTAGAGGATCGACTTCCAGTCCACTTCTTCCGCGGTCTTCGGGACCACGAGGGACGCTTGCGGAGCCTTGGACTTCGGCGTCACGTAGAGCCAGTTGATAGCTCCCAGGGCAATGTCGACCACCGAGTTCCAGATGCCGATGTAGGCCTGGATGCAGCTCATGGCCAAGACTGCGTTCAAGGTGGCGAACGCGACGTTGCCCCAGTTGCCCTGCAGGGTATCCCGCCAGATGGTCAGCACGGAAAAGGCCACAATGGCGTACGGAATCAGCACGTAGATGGCGGGCGCGGCCGTCCTGTCCTTGACCTTGGGCGTGCGGACAAACGGGATCTTGTCCCCGGTCAGTCCTTGCTGGAGCGACTTCAGGACGCCCGCCAGGTTCACCGGCAGGAGGATGAGGTTGAAACCGTAGATCCGGAAGATGTCGCTGAACCGGTGCCCGCAATCGCGAAGGTCCGAGCCCATGCAGAGGAAATACGGCAGGGCGGCGATAAACACGGCGGGACTGAGGAGCCTGCTGTCATAGGGATAGGCCAGCAGGAACAAGAGCCCAAAGCTGGCCCAGGTAATCGAGGCCATGTAGTTGACGCGCAGGAGCACCTCGCGGATCAGTATCCGCTCCCGCTGGTTTCGGCGCTGCGACAACTGGTTCCACAGCTTGGGCAGGATCAGCAGGCCACCGTTGGCCCAACGCCGGCGCTGCACCACCAAGGAACCGAAGTCCGGCGGGGTGGCGCTGTAGCTCAAGCGCTCCGGGTAGTTGACCAGGGTCCAGCCGTGCGTCCCCAGGTCTATGCTGGACTCCGTGTCCTCGATGACAGTGCGGTCCTGGATGTAGGTGCGGACCTCGAAGCCACCCACCGTTTCCACTTCCACGATGTCTTCCAGGGCACGCTTGCGGATGATCGCGTTGGCCCCCACCCAGAAAGTGGCACCGTAGTAGGACATGCCCTGGTGCAGGATGTGCTGGATGTCAGTGGTGGCACCGGCAATCCGCTCGATGCGGGTAGGAGCACCACGGAAGGATGAATACGGCGTCTGGGTCACGGCAACACGCTCGTTCCCGGCCGATTCCAGGAAGTACACCAGGCGAAGACAGTAGTCGCGGAGCAGGAGGGAGTCGGCGTCCAAAGTGAGCAAGTAGGTGCTGTCCGGAACCACCAGATCGTCCTCGCGCGGGGTGGTGGACGGCCGAAGAACCACGCTTCCGTCCGTCTCGTCTTTCCGCCAACGCTTGCCCATGAGGGAGATATACGCGTTGAGGTTCATCGCCTTGTTGGCTTCGTGGGACAGGCTGGCGTAGGCCTTGCGTTCAAAAGTGTCCATGCGGACGTTGAAGATCCAGGTGAGGCGCAGGTACAACTGCTCCATGCGCTCAGGGCTGGGCGCCGTCTTTTGGGCCTTTGCGGCCTCCAGCGCCAGCATCACGAGCCTGAGCTCGCGGGCCAGGCCCATGATCACCAGGTCAACGAAGAATTCGTCCACGTGGTCCTGGACGGATTCGGCTTCGGCCATCGCCTCCAGCCAGTCGACTGCGGCCTCGTACTCGGCGATCAACAACCCCAGTTCCTCGGCAGAGGCAGATGTGGTGGCAGAGGTGGACGGCGAGCCGCCATACGCTGCACGGAAAACCTCCAAGGCCTTGCCTGCGCGCGCGGCAGGAGCGGACATCGCTTTCTCGATCTGCCCGGCCAAGGCGCGCGTCTGGTCGAGGCGCTGGATCTTTGCCGGATCAGTGGGCTGGGGCGGATCATCCAGCAAGAGCACCACACGCAGATCCGGAAATTCCTGCAGCGCGGCAGACCAGAGGGTTCCCCGCACCACGCCCGGTTCTTCAGCGTAGGACGGCACCAGCACGGTAATGCCGTCCGAATAGTCGGCGAAATGGTTATCCAATTCACCTCGCGGAACCCGACGGTGCTCTTTGAACCTGTACAGCGCGCCCTGCCGTGCCATGAGGTACATGAGCGCGGAAAAGGTCAAGAAAGTAACAACAACAAGGTAAGAAACCGATTCCAAGCCAAAACGGAATCCGGAGTTCGGGTTATCCACGAACTGACGGATGATGGTGGAAACGACGTAATAAATCCACGCAGAGACCGTAACCAAAATAGCCAGACGGCCCAGGACGATCTTTCGGGAGGATGGTGTTGGGTGGACAATGGCGAGCGGTTCCGATCGGCGTTCGGACCCCCACTGCCTCTTGCGCCCCTTGCTTTCCATACCTTCCGCGGGCGTTTCCTCCGAATTCCGCGCAAGATCAGGTGAATCAACCAGCTGGTCTGTCATGTTTCCCCATCAGACTGCCTCACGGGACCTGTGCCCCGATGTCCGTACCGACGTGCGCCTTCCATGCCCCAAGTCACGCGGATTGCCCTTATAGTAATCGACGTTGGGCACCTGTTATTTCCTGTCTCTAAGGGTTGACAGTGCTGGTCTTATTCGGCGGCTCCGCAGCACGTTTTGCCACTGCTCCACCTCAAATTCCCGTCAACGTTTGGGTGTTCCATGTCGAAATATTTCCCGGGGCGAAAGCTGTCCATTGTTCGGCTTTCGGTTCTGTTGCTCCTTCTCGGAGGACTCGTAACTGCTGGTGTTTTTTCCTGGCGCAGTTACACCGACACCCAGGCTGCTGCGGCCTCACCTTCGGTTTTTGCCGGATACGTGGATGTCACCGCCACACCGCGCTACGCGTTTGAGCAGCCTGCCAACGCAAACGCCAAATCAGTGGTTTTGTCCTTCATCGTGGCCGACGCAAAGGACGGCTGCACGCCGTCGTGGGGCACCTACTACAGCCTCGACGCGGCAGCCTCCGGGCTGGACTTGGACCGGCGCATCGCGAGGCTGCGTCAGTCCGGCGGCGACGTCAGCGTTTCCTTCGGCGGACTGACCAACAAGGAGCTGTCCACTGCATGCACCGACGAGGCCAAGCTCAAAGCCGCATACAAGAGCGTGGTGGACCGGTACCAACTGACCTCGATCGACCTGGACATCGAAGGGGCTGCCCTGACAGACAAGGCGGCGTTGGCACGGCTGGCCACATCCGTGGGAGAACTGCAAAAGGAGAAGGCCGCAGGCAAAGGCCTGGCCGTATGGCTCACCCTTCCCGTGGCACCGAGCGGACTCACGCAGGAGGGAACAGCAACAGTGAAACAAATGCTGGATTCCGGTGTTGACCTGGCCGGCGTCAACATCATGACCATGGACTACGGCGACAGCCGCGTTCCCGGCCAGTCGATGCTCCAGGCTTCCATCGCCGCCGCCGAGGCAACGCACTCCCAGCTGGGCGAAGTGTTCAAGGCCGCCAACCAGGATCTTGGTGCCCAGACAATGTGGCGGAAAATCGGCCTGACACCCATGATCGGCCAGAACGATGTTGTGGCGGACGTTTTCACCATGGCGGACGCGCAGGGCCTTCATGACTTCGCCGAGTCCAAGGGCGTCGGCAGGATGTCCATGTGGTCCTTGAACCGCGATGCAGAGTGCGGCCCCAATTACCCCACCATCTCCGTGGTCTCTGATGCATGCAGTGGCGTCTCACAAGGTGGCGCCCTTTTCTCCGCTGTCCTTGGTGCGGATATCGCGGCGAAGTCCACCTCTGCCACCAGCGCGGCGGTTCCGACGGACACGGGCACGGCGAGCGCCGTCGTTGACGATCCCGCCACGAGCCCGTACCCGGTCTGGTCTCCGATCGCCACGTACGTGAAATCGGACCGGGTGGTGTGGCAGGGCAATGTCTACGAGGCCAAGTGGTGGACCAAGAACGATGTCCCGAACAACCCCGTAGCCGCCGGGGCCGCGGCTCCATGGACGTTGATCGGCCCCGTTCTTCCGGGTGACCGTCCGCAGCCGGAGATCACTGTCCCCGAGGGAACCTACCCCGCGTGGTCCTCAGCCACGGTCTATCGCAAGGGCGACCGCGTGATGCTGGAAAATCATGTCTTCGAAGCCAAGTGGTGGGTCCAGACGCAGAGTCCGGAAGCGGCCCTTCAGGGTTCGGCGGACACCGCATGGATGAAGCTTTCCAACGACGAGCTCGCCAAGCTTCTCTCCACAACTGCGCCCAAATAGTCAGCAGGTTCCTGCGTGTATGGCGTTGTTCTGGTTGAGGTTACCGGTGCCGGGCGCGACGTAGATCTTCCCGGCCGCGCACGCCTTATTGTTGGTGGCGACGACGTTCGTGATCGGGCCCAGGGCACCGAAGTCGCCTATGTGGATGGCGTCGTAACTGCCGTCGGGGAAGGCGTAGCCGGCCTTCAGGTCGTGGATGTAGTTACCCGTCAGGGTCACCCCGTTGACCGATCCGGTGCGGTTGTCGTAGTAGCCGGTGCGTATACCGTACGGTGCCCCATAGAACTCGTTGTCGGCGATTTTCAGGTTGTAGATGGAGTAGTTCCCGACGGCCAGTTGCATGCTGTTGCCCCGGTGTCCGCCCCGGACCTTGTTTCCGATGTAGTTGATGTCGTGGGTGGTTCCGTTGATGGTGTGGGCTACGAGGCCGTCGTCGCCGTCGGTTCCGACGCGCTGGTCGATGGTGTTGCCGATGACGTCACCGAAGGATGAGTCCAGGACGTGGATGCCGTCGAGCTGATCGTACTTACCGCTCGTGGCGACGATGGTGGTGCTGTTCCTGATGCAGAACTTGGTAGTCGCGACGGCGACAATCGAGTAGGTGAAAGGATTCCGAACGTGTACCCCGTCCACGAGGTTGTTTGAGCCGCCCCGGACGTCAACAACGAACTCGTCCTGGCGCTCGCCCATGTTGATGCTCACCGGGAGGGTATTGCCTGAATGGTCCGCCGTGAGGTTGGTGATGGTGGTGTTGACCGCGCGGTTGGTGGTGATAATCGGGTAGCCGCCTGAAGGTCCCGTTGTGGACAGGAAGTTGGGGCCCGCTTTGAGGATGGTAGCCGGGCCTGCTCCCTCCAGTTTGACGTTGTTCGCCATCCGGAGTTTGCCATTGATGATGTAGGTCCCGGCCACGAGTTTGACCACGCCGCCCCCGGCGGCCCCTGCTGCGTTGATGCGGTTCTGGATGGCGCTCGTGTCGTCTCCGGCGTCGTTGACGGTGGTGGTGACGGAGTACGTCGTGGTTGCACTGCTGCCCGTGGCGCCGCTCTTCGCGCATGTAGGTGACGCAGGCGTCACTGATGCAAGAAGTGTCCGGTTGGCGGTTGGGGTCGGTGCCGCGGCAGCAGCAGGGACCCCGGCTAAGGTGAGTGACACGGCTGCGGCAGCAACTGCAAAAGCGGACCACCGCCGTCGTGGTTTTGCCCAAGGGCGGTTGATGGACAGTCCCGAATAAATGTCAACAGTTCCCACAGCAATCCCCCAAAGTGACAAGACGCTCCGATCCGCGCCGATTGCAGGAGTCTATTTTTGACGCACGAACTGGGAGAAACTCCCGGGCGTTGACTTGTGGATAACCGGGGCACACCACAACGGACACATCGACTTACGTCACCTCAGCCACTTTCGTCGTGAATGGGGGTTTTCTGACGTATGCTCTCCTCAGCGCAAAGGCACGACGCGTTGTTCGCTTTTGGTGGGGCCACGTTCGAAGGCAGGGGTTCAGTGGCAGAAGTGAAGCATGGGGTTGCGCCGGTGCGCGCCCCCTCCGCATGGCAAGGTTTGCCGTTCTTCCTGATTGCTGCGGGCGTCTGTGTTGTTCTGCTGGCCGTCGGTCTGGGCAGCGGAATCGGAAGTACGACGGCGCAACTCGCCGGCGACCTGGCCATCCTTTTGGCTGTGGTCACCGCGTTGGCCACGCACGCGCGTACGGCGTTAAAGCGGCGGGGAAACGCAGTGGGGCGATGGTTCGTTGTGCTGGGCCTGGCTATTTGGACTGCCGGTCAAACGGTCTGGACCGTCAACGGGATCACGCTGGACCACCAGTACCCGTTCCCTTCCCTCGCCGACATCGGGTTCGTCTGGTATGCCTTGCCAACGGCCATTGGCCTGGTACTGCTCCTCCGGGGACAGGGACTTCGGCTGTCCCTGCGCCGGACCATCCTGGACGCCGGCGTTGTTGCCAGTGCCACGTTCTTCATCGCCTGGAGTTCAGTCCTGGGCCCACTGGCCCAGGAATCCAACCAGGACGCCTACGCCCATGCGACGCAGATGGCGTACCCCATCGCAGACGTTTTCATGGTTTCCGTGGTGATTGTCCTGACCATGCGCGCCGCCCGTGGACGCCGCTTGCCGTGGTTGTGCCTGGGCATTGGCTTCTGGATCCTGGCCATCACAGACCTCACTTACGTTCGATTCACTCTTGAAGGCATTACGGGCGTAACGGGTTCCCCTTTGGCCCTTGGCTGGGTGGGTGCTTTCTTACTGGTGGCCCTGAGCCCGCTGGTCCCGGAAGCCGACCAGCAACGCAAGGACGGCCGGGCCTACGCCGCGATGCTGGAGCTTCTCCCCTACCTCCCAGTGTTCAGCGCGGTGTTCTTTTCGCGCAGCCGGCCCATCGGTACAGACCCCATCCTGCTGGTCACGGGCTTGGTTGTGGTGTCGTTCGTCATTGTGCGGCAGGTGCTGATCGTCGTCGAGAACGTCACGCTGACGCGCGAGCTGGAGACGAAGGTCGCCGAGCGCACTGCCGAGCTGGAAGGGCTCGGCGCGATCGTCAACTCATCCGGCGACGCGATCGTCGGAAAGACGTGCGACGGGATCATCACCAGCTGGAATCCCGGAGCGGAACGCATTTACGGCTACCCGGCGTCCGAAGCGATCGGCCGGAAGAGCGATTTCTTCATCCCCGAACCACTGCGAGGGGAAGAGGAAACGGCCATCCAGCTGACCGCTGCGCAAGGCACCGTGCAGAACTATGAGACCGAGCGCCGGCGCCTGGACGGCAAGGTCATCCCCGTCTCCGTCACCATGTCCCCCGTACGCGGCACGAATGGGATCCGCGGCGTAGCGACAATCTCCAGCGACATCACGGAGCGCAAAGCTGCCGAAGCCGAGCTCCTTGACGCACGGGAAGCTGCCCTGGAAGCCAGCCGGCTCAAGTCCGAGTTCCTGGCCACCATGAGCCACGAAATCCGTACACCGCTCAATGCCGTGATCGGGCTGACCTCGCTCATGATGGACACGGAGTTGAGCGAAGCCCAGCGCCAGTACGCCCAAGGCGTGAAGGGCGCCGGCGAAGTCCTGCTGACCCTCATCAACGACATCCTGGACTTCTCCAAGCTCGAAGCCGGGAAAGTGGACCTGGACATTGCCTCCTTCGATCCCCGGGCGCTGGTGGAAGAAGTGGCTGGACTCGTCGCAGAGGCAGCACAGAGCAAGGACCTGGAACTCATTTCCTACTGCCACCCGGATGTTCCGCAGCGGCTCATGGGCGATTCCGGGCGCATACGCCAGATCCTCCTGAACCTGTCATCCAATGCGGTCAAGTTCACGTCCGCCGGCGAAGTGGAGATCCAGGTAGCCGTGGTTGAACAGGACGGCCAGGACGCCAAGCTGCGATTCGAGGTCCGTGACACGGGCATCGGCATCCGGCCTGAGGACCACCACCGACTGTTCGAGTCCTTCGCCCAGGCCGATGCCTCAACCACCCGGCGCTACGGCGGCACGGGGCTGGGCCTGGCCATCTCCCGCCGGCTCACGGAGGTCATGGGCGGCCGGATCGGCTTGGACAGCGAGCCCGGCGCGGGCAGCAGGTTCTGGTTCGTCCTGGACCTGCCCGTGGGCCCAGACCCCTCCGATACCGCGAGCCTCCCGGCGTCCCTGTCCGGCCGGAAAGTCCTGGTGGTGGACGACAATGCGACCAACCGCTTGGTACTGGAGAACCAGCTGGCCAGTTGGGGCATGGTGCCGGTAGCGGTGGCCGACGCCCGGAGTGCCTTGGATGCGTTCCACGCGGCCGTTGCGTCCAGCAGCCCTTACGACCTCGCAGTGGTGGACATGTGCATGCCGGACACCGACGGCCTGGAGCTCGCGCGGCAGATCAATGCCGAACGCAACGGGACGCCTTCGCCCGGAATCATCCTCCTCACCTCCACCATGGCCGTGAACAAGGCCGATCTCACCTCCGCCGGTATCCGTGAGTACCTCACCAAGCCCGTGAGAAGCTCCGAGTTCTACAACCGCCTGCTTCGACTGATGGCCACCACCACCAGCCCACGGAAAGCCGCCGAACCAGCGGCATTGAAGCCCGTTTTGACGCAGCCGGCAGCGCCACGCCTTGGCACGCTGTTGGTAGCGGAGGACAACGAGGTGAACCAACTCGTGGCGCGCGGCATGGCCAACCGCCTGGGTTACGACGTGGAGATCGTCGACGACGGCGCCCAGGCCGTCGCTGCCACGCTCACCGGAAAATACGCCGCCGTTTTGATGGACTGCCACATGCCCGTCATGGACGGATTTGAGGCAACCCGCACCATCCGGGCGCGCGATGCCGCCGGAACCCGGATCCCGATCATTGCCATGACCGCCGGAGCGCTCGACGAGGACCGCGAACGCTGCTTCGCAGCCGGCATGGACGATTACGTCAGCAAGCCAGTGGACGTGGACAAGCTCGGCGCGGTGCTCGCCAAATGGGTCGCGCAGCCCCTTGCCGCCATGCCGGCGGCAGCACCGGCGTCGGACGCTCCTGCGGTACTGGACGCACCGGCGTCGGACGCTCCTGCGGCCTTGGATGCCGAGCGGCTGCAGCTGCTGCGCGAACTCGGCCCAAGCCTGTTGCCCGCGGCCATTACGGCGTTCCGGGACGAAGCCGAACGCTCCCTTGGCCACCTCAGCAGCGCACTGTCCACCGGCGACGGCAAGGCGCTCCAACTGGCGGCGCACAAGCTTTCGGGAGCGGCCGGCAACATCGGAGCCGTCGGCGCGGCCGGGATCTCGAAAGACCTCGAACGGCTTGGCCGTGAAGCCCAACCCGGGCTGGAGACAGAGGCCGGACCGCTGCTTGAACAGTTGCGAGACGAACTCGCGCGGGTTGACGAAGCACTCGAGCGGACCTTGTTGGGAGCCCCATGAAAGTACTGATCGCCGACGACGACCAGATTTCACGCCTGATCACCAAGGCTGCGGTTGAGCAGTCCGGCCATGAGTGCATCGTGGCTCTGGACGGTGACCAGGCATGGGAGCTTTTCCAGGTACACCGGCCCGAGGCCGTGGTCACTGACCTCATGATGCCGGGCATCAATGGCCTGGACCTGTGCCGTGCGATCCGCGCCGTGGAGGACGACTCCTACACCTACCTGATCCTGGTGACGTCCCACGGTTCCCGTGACGATGTGCTGGCCGGCATGGAAGCTGGTGCCGACGATTACGTCACCAAGCCGCTGGACCCCTTCAACCTGCGGATCCGGCTCCTGGCCGCCCAGCGGATCACTTCACTCCACGCCGACCTTGCCCGGTACCGCTCCGCATTGACCGAGCAGGCACGCACCGATCCCCTCACCAAGCTGCACAACAGGTTGAAGCTCACCGAGGACCTTGCCGAACTGCACAGCCTCGGCGACCGCTACGCCCAGGAGTACTGCCTGGCCATGGTGGATGTGGACAATTTCAAGAGCTACAACGATCTCTACGGGCACCAGGCCGGCGACGCGGCGCTCGTGGCCATCGCTGCGACCTTGGCCCGGGAGGTAAGGGAATCGGATGGCGTGTACAGGTTCGGTGGCGAGGAGTTCCTGCTGGTCCTGCGCGAACAGAGGGCAGAAGCGGCCGAAGTTGTACTGGAGCGCGTCCGTTCGGCGGTCCATGCCTTGCAGATTGAACACGCCGGCGATCCTGACGGCGTGCTGACCATCAGCGCGGGCGTCTCCGCCTACACCGCGGCGCACCCGGCAGGGACCGAGCAACTCCTCAAGGAAGCGGACCTTGCGCTCTACGCGGCGAAGGCCTCGGGCAGGAACCGCGTGACCCTGGCCAACGCGCTCCGGCCGGAATAGGTTTCACGGCAGCTGCAGCTATGTTGTCCGGCATGGTCAGCACGTGGCGGTTTGAGTGTTGCGGAGGTTTACATTTCCCACGCCAGCAGGAAGTCGATAGCCACCTGAGTTGCAAGCAGTATTGTCCGTCATGGTCACGTACGTCACCGGGCGCTCAAAGTCCACAGCCCCGCCGACGGTCTTGACGTCGTTGTCCCTAAACGTATTTCCTACCACCTTGATGTGGTGGATCTGTTTGGTGCCGTCGTAATACGCGTCCTCCACGCCTTGAGGGGAGCCCCAAACAGTGTTGCCGACCACTTCAATGTTGTAGATCGTCCCGGATCCGCCTGCGAGGTCAATCCCGGCGCCGTGGCGGCCGCCGCGTACAGTGTTATTCGCAATTCTGATGTCGTGCGTGTCGTCGCTGCCGTAGGTGTGGACGGCGATGCCGTCGTCACCATCGGTGCCCTTGCGTTGGTCCACGACGTTTCCCACGATGTCCCCGTAGCTCGTATTCATCGCGTGAATGCCGTCCAGTTCCACATATTTGCCGTTCGTTGCGGACTGGGTGCTGCTGTTCTTTACACACCAGTTGGAACCGCCGATGAACGCGATTGAGTAGGTGAACGGATTCTTCGTGGTGACGCCTTGGACCACTGAATTGACCGCATCACGCACGTCTATCACGTACTCATTCAGGCGCCCTGCGACGTTGCCATTCAAAGTGTCCCCTGATTGGTCCGCTGTGAAGTTCGACAGGGTGGTGTTGTCGGCGCCTGCTGTCGTCACAATCGATAGCCACCGGCCGGACCGGTATTGGTCATGAACGAGGGACCGGCTTTCAGGATCGTTGCTGGACCCACACCTTCCAGCTTCACGTTGCTCGCCATGCGCAATTTGCCATTGATGATGAACGTACCGGCAGGGAGTTTCACGATTCCGCCGCCCGCACTGCCGGCAGCATTGATCCTCCCCTGGATGCTGGCCGTGTCATCGATGGCATCGTTCGGAATCGCCGTGACGGGGTATTGGTTGGTGGCGCTGCTGCCGGTGGCCCCGCTGAGATCACATCCGGTTGACAGGGCAGTAAGGGCTGCAGGTGAAACGGTAGTCGGTGTCGTCGCAGACGTCGCACTTGGCGCCAATGTGGTCAGCATCAGCATCGCTGCGCCCGAAGCGACCACGAGCCTGTGTGCTCGCCGGCTACGCCTCGTCCCGCTCGGGATGCAGGATGCCGTGGAATCAGGGACACTGCGACCCATCCGGGATAAATGGGGCGTGCGCTGGTTGTTCATTAGAAGGGTCTCCGATCGGAAATAGCCGTCACGTGATCAGTGTCCAGGACTCGGAAAACATGACGTGGGTGGGCGTCAATAGCCCTGAAACTCCTGAATGACACCCCCGTAGTCGTCCAGGGTGACTCCGCTGCGTCCTTCCTCGGTAAGGCTGTCCGACAATGCCGAACCGCCGGTAAATGGCGAATCGGGTGGCCCGGGTTCTCACCTACCAGCCCGAGTCCGGTCGGCTCCCGCATATCCCGGCTGATCCGGCGCTCTGAGCGAAATTGCTGGTTCGCTGTCAGAGCCCGTCGATAGAGTGACCACATGAGCCACACTTCCTCCGCACCTGCCGCTGCCATGGAATCGGCAGTCAAGCCTCCTGTCGCCAAGAAGATCCCTGCCCACCGCGAACACCACGGCGATGTCTTCGTGGACAACTACGAGTGGCTGCGGGACAAGGAGTCTTCCGAGGTGGTGGAACACCTCAAGGCTGAGAACAGCTACCAAGAGGCCGTGACCGCGCACCAGGAACCGTTGCGGGAAGCGATCTTCCAGGAGATCAAGGGCCGCACCCAGGAAACCGACCTGTCCGTGCCCAGCCGCAAGGACGGTTGGTGGTACTACAGCCGCTCAGTGGAAGGCAAGGAATACAGCATCCAGTGCCGCGTCCGGGCACAGGACACCGGAGACCGCGTGGCCGACTGGACTCCCCCGTCAGTTGAGCCCGGCGTGTCCATTGCGGGCGAGGAGGTGCTCCTCGACGGGAACGTGGAAGCCGAAGGCCAGCCCTTCTTCAGCATCGGCGGGGCCGCCGTGACAGTTGACGGGAACCTCTACGCCTACGCCGTGGACAACTCCGGAGACGAACGCTTCACCCTGCGCATCAAGGACCTCCGCACCGGCGAGCTCCTGCCGGATGTCATCGAGAACATCTTCTACGGCGTAGCCTTTTCCCCCGACGGCACGCGCCTCTTCTATACGGTGGTTGACGATTCCTGGCGGCCCTACCAGGTGAAGGCCCACGTCCTGGGCACGCCCGTCGCCGAGGATGAGGTGCTTTACCAGGAGGACGACGTCGCCATGTGGCTCGGCTTCGACCTGGCCTCGGACCGTCGCCACCTGGTGCTCAGTATTGGCTGCTCGGAGTTCAGCGAAACCCGGCTCCTCCGCTTCGATGACCTGGAAGCCGGGCTCACCACAGTCCTCTCCCGCGACGAGCACATCCTCTACGAAGCCGAGCCGTTCCTCCTGGACGGCCGCGAAGCGCTCCTCCTCACGCACAACAAGGACGCCATCAACTCGATGGTGAGCCTGGTGGATCCGGAAGAACTGACCAAGCCGCTGGTCGAGCAGCACTGGCGTACCGTCGTCGGGCATTCCGATGAGGTGCGCGTCAACGGTGCCGGCGTGACATCCACGCACGTTGTGCTGTCCATCCGAAAGGACACCATCGAGCGCGTGCAGGTGCTACCACTCGCCGGGCTGGGAACGGCGGCCCAGGCGGCCCCCGTGGAACCGGAATTCGACGAGGAGCTCTACACCGCCGGCGTTTCCGGCTCCGACTACCAGGCCCCCGTGATCCGCATGGGCTACACGTCCTACTTCACGCCATCGCGCGTCTACGACTTTGTGCTGCCGACGCCGGAGAAGCCGGCCGGGGAGCTGCTGCTCCGCAAGGAGAGCCCGGTGTTGGGCGGCTACAGCGGCGCCGATTACGTCGCCACCCGCGAATGGGCTACGGCCGACGACGGCACCCGGGTTCCGCTCTCGGTGTTGCGCCACGCCTCGGTCCAGCAAGATGGCACGGCCGCGGGCCTGGTGTACGGCTATGGTTCGTACGAGATGAGCATGGACCCGGGCTTCGGGGTGGCCCGCCTGTCCCTCCTGGACCGCGGGATCGTCATGGTGATCGCCCACATCCGCGGCGGCGGCGAGCTGGGCCGGCACTGGTACGAGGACGGCAAGAAGCTCACCAAGAAGAACACGTTCACGGACTTCATCGCGGCTACGGACTGGCTGGCTTCCTCCGGATGGGTGGCCCCGGAACGGATCGCAGCGATGGGTGGCTCCGCCGGTGGCCTGCTCATGGGCGCGATCGCCAACATGGCGCCCGAAAAGTACGCTGCCGTGGTGGCGCAGGTGCCGTTCGTCGATGCGTTGACCACCATCCTGGATCCGGAACTCCCCCTGTCCGCGCTGGAATGGGAAGAGTGGGGCAACCCGATCCTGGACCCCGAGGCCTACGCGTACATGAAGTCCTACACTCCGTACGAGAATGTGCGGGCCGTGGCCTACCCGAAGATCGCAGCCGTGACCTCTTTCAATGACACGCGTGTGCTGTACGTCGAGCCGGCCAAGTGGGTCCAGGCGTTGCGTTCGGCATCCACGGGGCCCGAGCCAATCGTGATGAAGATCGAGATGGACGGCGGGCACGGCGGTGCGTCCGGACGGTATGTCCAGTGGCGCGAGCGTGCGTGGGATTACGCGTTCGTGGCGGACTCCCTCGGCGCGACGGAACTGCTCCCCGGCGCCGGCCTCAAGTAACCCCCGGCGCACCCAAGTAGGTCGCATTTGTGCGCGTTTTGGGGGCTCAAAACGCGCACAAATGCGACCCAGTTGGGTCAGCGGGCGCGGAGGATCGCGAAATAGCCCGGGATGACGTCGGGTGCCGAGGGGTTGCTCAGCGGACGCGTTTCAATGTTCGCCGCGCCCTCCTCGACAAGGTGCCAATCCGCCGTCGGGAATGCCTTGCGGCGTTGCGCCGCACCAAAGCGGCCCGGCATCGGCAAGCCGCGGATGGCCCACTCAAGGGGCGCCGGGATGGAGTCCTTCGTGGCCCCAAGATGGGTTACATAGTCCACGGGCGTGCCAGGGAAGTTTGTCTCGACCAGGAACACGGTGCCGCGCTTGCCGACGACGGGCAGCAGGTTCGCTGCCAACGCGGCCCTGCCTTTGCGGTCCAGCACGTGGAGCACACCGCGGATAAAGACGTTGGCGTCACCGCTGAAACCTGCCCGGCCGAGGGCAGCCGCCACGGCTCGCGAAGCGCCAGGTGCCGTCATGTCGCATACGCCGAAGGACGCCGTCGTCAGGTCCGCCGTTTCCTGCCGAGCCCTTTCGACGGCGTTGGCCGCGTAGTCCAGGCCAAGGGCGTGCGGAAAATGCCGCGCCAGCCGACGGGTAAAACTGCCATTGCCGCAGCCAACGTCCACCATGGGGAGCGTCGGATCGAGCAATAAAAGCTTGGGAAGGTAGCCCTCCAGTTCGTGGCCGCTGCCGGAATCCCACAGCACATCCCCGGCCGCACCTGTGGAGCGGACGTTGCCCCAATACGTGTCCCACGCTGTCAAGGGATCCCGGGGCGCGCCGGAAGAGAGCCTGATCAAGCGCGGAATCAGCAGGTACTTCCGGAGAGCGGAGAACATGCTCCCAATATAGGCGGACACATAGCCTTCACCTGCACTTATTCCTCAACCAACCACTCCAGGGCTTCTGTTTCGTTGGTGAAAAAGCGGGTGGGGCATGGCGGCTTCATGATGCCCAGGAAGAAGTTGGCGATCACCCGGTCCACCGGAGAGGACCCCCAGAGGGCAATCCGATTCGCTTGGCAGGGCTTGGCGAAGACGGAGCGCGCGCCGCGGGTGACGTCATCGGTGGTAGCCATGTCCACGATCATGGGGTGCCGATCCTCCCCGCACAGCTCATTGACCCGGTCCATGGCACGCTGGGCGTCCGATTCCTTGATCCTCGCGCCTCGCGGCCACGTCAGCCGCAAGATGCCTTGGTCCTCGAGTTCCAGCTGGAACGTGACCGGTTGCAGGTCTTCCGAAGCTTCTGGATGGTCCACTGTGCTCCTCGGCGATTGGTTGGGGCGGGGCAGCCCCAACTGGCACTTTAGGGCCGGCGAATGCCCGGGGCAAGGACGTCCAAGCCAGCTTCGACGCATTCAGTGCCGCTGGTCCGCAGCCGGGGCATGCGCTGATAGTGTGTTGGCAAATCTGGTATTTGCCGTGGAACGAATGTTGTATCGGAGGGGGCTCAGTGGTTTCGGACAGGGCCGATGTCCAGCAGGTTTCGCTCTCCGCCTTGGTGGCGGACTCCGATATTGAACGGCTGACGTTGACGTCGGCCGCGCTGACCGCTGCGGGATTCCACGTGTTTCCCGCCTCCAACGCAGCCTCGTTGGCCGTCAGCCTGGAACACAACAACCACTCCGTGGTGGTGCTGGACAATTCCTTGGCGCACGGCCTTCGCAGCCCAGGCGTCCCCGTCCTGTTGCTCCTGGACGCCGGAGAAGCGGTGGACCTGGAAGAGGTTGAAGCGTGGCGCATGGTGGACTACGTCCTCCACCCCATCCGCCCCGAGGAACTGGTTTACCGCGTCAACACGCTGATCGGCCGATCCAAGGAACGCGACCGTGCCCGCGCCGAAGTGGAAACCCTGCGCGAACGCCTCCGCAACGTGTCCTCCGCCATCCGGGAAACCAACGATCCCCAGCTCATTGCCGACCACGTGGTGCGCGGCTTCGGCGAAGCCCTGGGCGTCGACCATGTGTGGTTCGCGACGTTCCGCGACGAACGGGTACCCTCCATCCGCGCCCAGTGGAACCGCCCCGGCGTCGCCCAACTTCCTGCGAAGCTCGGCGACATGGAGAGCGTCATCCTGGACCTCGCCAACAGGCTCTGGACTGAGGCAGACGTCCTGGCTGCCCCCGACCATCGGACGGAGCCCGACTCGCGCCTTGCCCGGGCGCTGCGCGAATGGTCGCCTGAGCTGAGTCCCGTGTCCTCCGCGATCCTCCCCGTGGGCGAGGGCGCCTCCGCCTTGGGCGTCATCCTCCTGGCCACGGATGAGGCGAGCCACGACTGGACGCGTCCGGAAATCAACCTCATGCAGCACGTTGCCGGGAACGTGGCACACGGCCTCATCCAGGGCCACCTCATCAGTGCCCAGCAGCGGGTTCTCCACCAACTGCGGCAACTCGACAAAGCCAAGACGGACTTCCTGGCCACGGTGAACCATGAACTGCGCACACCCCTGACGTCCATCACGGCCTACCTGGATATGATCCGCGACGGCTCAGGCGGCCCCGTCCCGGATGGCATCAAGAAAATGCTGGATGTCATCGCCAGGAATTCAGACAGGCTCCGCCGGCTCATCGAGGACATGCTCACCGTGTCCATGCAGGACGGCAGCAACCTGGACCTGAAGCCCGTGGACATCGCCAAGTTGCTGCAGGTGGTGGTTGCCACGCTGCGGCCGCTCGCAGAGTCGCGCCATGTTGCCATCTCCTACGTGGAGGCCTCGGAAGACATCGAGGTGACAGCGGACGAAGCCAAACTGGAACAGGTCTTCACCAACATCGTGGCCAACGCCATCAAGTTCACGCCCGAGGGTGGCCGGGTTGGGATCACGAGTGTTTTGGCGGCCACCGAAGACGGCGGCCAGGCTGCCTTGGTACAAATCGAAGACACCGGCCTGGGCATCCCCGAGCACGATCTGCCGCACATCTTCACACGCTTCTACCGGGCCTCCAACGCGACGGCGGCAGCGGTTCCCGGAAGCGGCCTGGGACTGGCCATCGCCCAGGACATCGTCAGCCGCCATATGGGCCGCCTGGACCTGGACTCGACTCTGGGTGCCGGGACCACGGTGTCCGTGGAATTGCCCGTGGGTGGGCCCTAGCTTGTGACAAGTCTGTCAATCAGGCCTGGCAACCCTGACGTGCGTCGTCACTAATCCGCGACACATGCCGAAACAAAACTGATGCCCCGGGTTCGGATCCCGGGGCATCAATTTGCGTCATGGGGCCTTTACAGGCGTCCCCCCAATTAGTTCGGCCACCAACCGATGCTGGTGGTGTTGGTCTTGGTGGTGACGCTGTTCGGCCACCAGCCGATTGCCGTGCTGTCCTGCGAAGGCTCGGCATTTGCCGGTGCCGCAAAGCCCGTAACCGCCAGGACTGCTGCCATGAGCAGAGTTGCCGCAAATTTCTTCATCCGCTGTGCCCTTTCGTTCTGATGCGAATTTCTTGTGCGTGACTTGAATAAAGTCACGGGGCAAACTATACGAGCTTTTCTTCGGCAATAACATGGATAATGGCCTCATGCAGAGTCCCCAACTAACGCCAGTGGTCGTAGCCGGACTCAACGCACGCGCCAAATGGAAGGAACGCGACTTCGACGAAGCCTTCCGCCTGGCCGCCGAAGCCGCCGATTTGGCCACTTCCGCCGGTGACGATGACGCTTGGTGGAACATGCTGTACCTGCAAGCCGAGTGTCGCCGCGATCAGGGACGCATCGAGGAATACCTCAAGCTTTCAACGGAACTCAATGACCACTCCCTCACCTCGTCCTCTGCCGAACGCGGCGCGAAGGCCGGAACCATGGTGGCTGTCGCCCTCCAAGGACTTGGACGCCTTGCCGAGGCGGCTGCGATGGCTTCCGACGCCGCAAAGCTCGCCGCCGGGGACCCCGACCTGCTGTACGTGCAGATCCTGGCCCAGCGTGCCCTCATCGCCGCCCTGGCCGAAAGCAGGATGCTGGAGGACGCCTGGCGCGAGTGCCTGGAACTCGAGAACCTGCTGACCGACGTCGACGAGGACACGGCGGGCAAGGGCTACTGGGTGATCGGCAACGTCGCCTTCCTCGCTGACAGGGTTTCCGACGGCGGCCTCTACCACGATCTTGCCGCGGAGAGGCTCTCGCCTTCCAAGGATGTTGACCTGTGGGCACGTTTCAACCGGGCATCGGCCGAAATGCGCCTGCAGGCCAAGCTGAGCGACGCGGCTACCCTTCGCTGCATCGAGAGGGCGGAGCTTGCCACGGACATTGTGGGCGGCTCCGAACGCGACCACCTGGAGATGTCACTGGTCCGGGCCCGCTGGAACTACCTCAACCAGGACATGCCCGCCGCCCTGGCGATCCTTGAGCCGCTGTGCAACCGTTCCTCCCTCCTGGCCACCCAAACGGCAGCGGAAGCCCACTTCCTCCTCGGCCGGACCCTGCTGGCCTTGGGCCGGCAGCAAGAGGCCCAAGCAACGTTCGACCAATCGGCCGCGCTGTTCGAGCAGGCAGCCCTGCCGGAACGCAGCTCTGCCGTTCATGAGTATCTCCGCGATAATGTTGGGCGTACCGCAGAAGAGCCAGGCGGACCGCACAAGGGGTGAGCATGTCCGAGGGGAAGTCTGAGGCCGGGAACGACCCGCGTCTGGGGTTGCTCCTGGAAGGCATCATCAAACTGGCTGCCGGAGACCTCGAAGCCCGGATACAGATCTCTGACGCCCGCGACGAAATCGACGCCGTCATCATGGGTACCAACCTCCTGGCCGAGGATCTGCAGATCATCTACGCCGAGCTCGAGGAACGCGTAGCGGCCCGCACCAAACAGCTTCACGAGGCCCACCGCGAGATGCAGCACATGGCCATGACCGATTCGCTCACGGGACTCAACAACCGTTCCGCGTTCACTTCCGCACTGACCGAGGCCCAGGGACGCGCCCGGAACGGAGGCCAGCGGCCTGGCATCCTCCTCTTGGACATGAACGGTTTCAAAGGCATCAACGACTCCCTGGGCCACACCATTGGCGACCGGGTCCTGGAGATCGTGGCCCAGCGGATCAGCGGCGCCGTCCGGGAAGAGGACATGGTGGCCCGCATGGGCGGTGACGAGTTCGCCGTCCTCCTGCGCGACGTCACGCCGGCGATCGCCAACTCGATCGGCAACCGGGTGCTTGCCGCCGTCGACGGCATCATGGAAATCGAAGGCCACCACCTTCGCTGCGGCGCCAGCATGGGCCTGCGGATGGCACAACCGGACCAGACTGCCCAGGTGCTGATGATGGAAGCGGACATCGCCATGTACGAGTCCAAGGCCGAGGGCCGAGGCCGCTTGAAGATGTTCAAGCCGGAGATGCTGCACGCCCGCCAGCTCCGCAACCAACTGATCAGCGAGCTCAAGGAAGCCATCTCCGGCTCGCAGCTGGTGCTCTTCTACCAGCCCATCATCCGGCTGGAGACGCGCGGCATCGAAGGTGTGGAGGCCCTGGTCCGGTGGAACCACCCCACCCGCGGACTGGTGATGCCGGACGAGTTCATTCCCATCGCCGAGGAAACCGGAATGATCTCCGATCTGGGCGGCTGGGTGCTGCGCACCGCCGTCGAGCAATTGCAGCGGTGGCGCAATGATCCCCTGACGGCCCACCACGACTTCAACATGCGCATCAACGTCTCCGCCGCGGACCTGCAGCGGCTTGAGTTCGTGGAGGACGTCCGGGACGCACTCTCGGCAGCGGGGCTCGATCCGTCCATGCTGGTCCTGGAACTGACCGAAAGTGCGGTAATCCAAGGCAACGACCTTGACCGCTACACCCTGAAAGCCCTGGAGCGGCTGGGGGTGGGCATGGAAATCGACGACTTTGGCACAGGCTATTCCTCCATCGACTATCTCCGGCGGCTGCCCGTGCACGCCGTCAAAGTGGACCGCTCGCTGCTCTCGGCGCTCGGCAGCGACCCCTCGCAGCCGGCCCTGCTCGCCGCCGTGCTGCAGCTCATCCGCGCCTGCGGCCTGGGCGCTGTGTGGGAAGGCATCGAAACAGAGGACCAGGCCCAGTACCTGCTCAGCATCGGCTGCACCAGCGGGCAGGGCTACTATTTCAGCAGGCCACTGCCGGAGGCGCAGCTCACCGAACAGCTCAAGCACCACAAGGCGTGGCCGGTCCAGGACTGAACGTCCCGGGACTGAACGTACGACGGCGGTGGGGCGGCTTGGTGCCTTGGTCCAGTTGCCTTTGGCGCGGCCGCCGGCTGCCGCGGTCTAGGACGCCGCCGCGCCTTCGGTGCCAGCCACCCTTCGCGCCCGCCACTCCGAATCGAGGATGGCGTAGATGTCTTCCGTGGCCCACTGCCCCTTGTAGTGCCAGATGTCCACGAGCGAGGCTTCCCGCCGCATGCCGATGCGCCGGCAGATCCCCGCCGACCCCGAGTTGAGTGAATCGAGCTTGGCATCCACGCGGTGGAAGGCCAGGAGTCCGAAGGCCAGGTCCAGGACGGCCTCCGCGGCTTCCGTTGCGATTCCCTCTCCCCTCGCGTCCGGGTGCAGGATCCAGCCGATCTCCGCCTGCCCCGGGCCCTCGAGCCATTTCAACACCACCTCGCCCAGGAGCCCGGGCTGGTCCTGGCGTTCAATGGCCAGGCACACCCAATCGCCCTCCTGCTTGAACTCGAAGTTTGCATAGCGCCCCAGGACCTCCATGGATTTGGTCTTGCTCAGTTCGGGGCGCAGCAGGAACCTGGCAGTTTCCGGGAGGGATTGGTAGCCGTGGAAGCGTTCGAGGTCTTCGGCTTCGAAGCGACGGAGGATGAGTCGTTCGGTGAGGATGGGAAGCTCAATGTCGGGCATGCCTCCGAGGCTACAACGTTCGCCTGAAGCGGTGTCCAATCCCGGGGTTCGGACGACCCGTTTCCTGCCCTGGATTCCTTGTCCAGTCTTGACAGTTGGCTCGATCTGGGATTACCTAATGAACATTCGGTAAATAAAGCTGGAGGCAATGACGCATGGTTGAAACAACCCTTTCCGGTGCTTCGCACCACATCCTGACCAACGACTACGCGTCCGAATGGATGGGCATCGAGGTCCTCAAGCTCGACGACGGCCACGCCACCATCCGAATGAAGCTCCGGCAGGAAATGCTCAACGGCTTCGGCATGGCCCATGGCGGAATGATCTTCGCCTTCGGTGACACCGCCTTCGCACTGGCCTGCAACCCAGCCAACCCCACGCCCGCGGAAGCCGCCAACATCACGGTGGCCTCCGGCGTCGATATCAACTTCATGAAGCCGGCCTTCGAAGGCCAGGTGATTACCGCCGTCGCGAACCGCCGCGCGAGTACCGGCCGCAGCGGCCTGTACGACATCCAGCTCTATGCCGCAGACGCCGCGGCCACACCCTCCATCGACGCGCCCGGCGAACTCATCGCAGAGTTCCGTGGCCGCAGCCGCACCATCTCCAAGAAGTAGGAAACCCATGACACAGAACACCGTCGCCCCCGCGGACGCACCCGTGCTGGACCGCGAAGAGACCATGTCCCGGGACGAACTGGAGGCACTCCAGCTCAGCCGACTCCAGCACACAGTCGCCTACGCCTACGACCGCGTGCCGCTGTACAAGCGCAAGTTCGACGAAGCGGGCGTGCACCCCACGGACCTGCGCGAGCTGGGCGACCTCGGCAAGTTCCCTTACACCACCAAAGAAGACCTCCGCCTCGAGTACCCCTTCGGTATGTTCGCCGTACCGCAGAACGAGGTGGCCCGGATCCACGCGAGCTCCGGCACCACCGGGCGTCCCACCGTCGTCGGCTACACCAAGAACGACCTCGCCAACTGGGGCACGCTGGTGGCCCGCTCCCTCCGCGCCTCCGGCGTCCGGCCCGGCATGAAGGTCCACAACGCCTACGGCTATGGCCTCTTCACCGGTGGCCTCGGCGCGCACGCCGGCGCCGAAGCGCTTGGCTGCACGGTCATCCCGATGTCCGGCGGACAGACCGAACGCCAGATCCAGCTCATCCAGGACTTCAAGCCGGACGCCATCCTGGCCACGCCCACCTACCTGCTGACCATCGCCGACGCCATGGCCCACCAAGGCATCGATCCCACCTCCACCTCGCTCAAGTACGCGGTGCTGGGCGCTGAACCGTGGACCGAAGAGATGCGCCACGAACTCGAAACCACCATGAACATCAAGGCCTCGGACATCTACGGGCTCTCCGAAGTCATGGGTCCGGGCGTCGCCGGCGAAGCGGTGGAAACCCAGGACGGCTGCCACATCTGGGAGGACCACTTCCGGCCCGAGATCATCGATCCATTCGATCACTCCACGGTCCTTTCTGATGGGGAACCCGGCGAGTTGGTCTTTACGTCCCTGACCAAGGAAGCCCTCCCGATCATCCGGTACCGCACCAAGGACCTCACCCGCTTGCTCCCCGGCACCGCACGCCCGGCACACCGCCGCATGGGCCGCATCACCGGTCGGAGCGACGACATGATCATCCTCCGCGGCGTGAACCTCTTCCCTTCGCAGATCGAGGAAATCGCCCTGCGCATTCCCGAGCTCAGCCCGCACTTTCAGTTGGAAATCACCCGGCCCGAAGGCAAGCGCATGGATTCGCTGACGGTCAGGATCGAGCGGCGCGAAAACGTCCCGGTTGATTCGGGCACGACGGCGGCCCACACCTTGCGCGAGCAGATCAAGATCCACGTCGGGTCCTCTTGTGTGGTTGACGTCGTGGAACCGGGTTCGCTTGAAAGGTCCAACGGGAAGCTCCGCCGGATCTACGACCTTCGTCCGAAGGGCTGACTTGTTGAGGCGGCGCTGCTTGTCTTCGCGGACATGCGGCGTCGCCGATCGGGAGCCCGCCAAGAGATCGTGAGAAAATGCCAGCATGCCTACTGAGACAACAGCCAAGCGCGGACGGCCCGGTTACGACCAGCAGTCGGTGCTCCGCATCGCCGTCGACGTCTTCAACCGCCACGGCTACGACGCAACGTCCATGGGCATCCTGGCCGAGAACCTTGGGATCTCCAAGTCAGCCATCTACCACCACGTTCCTTCCAAGGGCGACCTCCTGAAGCTCGCCTTGGACCACGCATTGGGCGGCCTTGAGGCTATCCTCGAACAGCCCTCCGCGCTGACCGGGCCGGCCGATGCCCGGCTCGAATTCGTACTCCGCCAGACCATTGCCGTCCTCGTGGAGCGCCTGCCCTTCGTGACGCTGCTTCTTCGCTTGCGCGGCAACACAGAGATCGAGCGGGACGCCCTGGAGCGCCGCCGTGCGTTCGACCACAAGGTGGCCTCCCTGATTTCCGCAGCCCGCGAAGACGGCTCGCTGCGGCAGGACATCGATCCCCGCACCGTCACGCGCCTGCTGTTCGGCACCATCAACTCGATCGTGGAGTGGTACCGCCCGGGCGGCTCGCTGTCCCCGGAGAAGCTCGCCGACGACGTCATCACCATGGCCTTCGACGGCCTCCACACCGCCGCCTGACGCTCTCTCACCAAAACGCCCCTTCCCGGCGACGCTCTCTCACCAAACACCCCCTTCCCCCCCGACGCTCTCTCACCGGCGTCGAATGCAGCGATCCGGCAAGCGAATCGTAAGGTCTAGCAGGCCTCTCCGAGCGTAAGATTTTCAGCGTAGGAGGTGGCCACAATGCATCTAGCCCTCAACACAGCCACAACTGTCCTGCCCGTCGACGACATGAGCCGCGCCCGCATGTTCTATGCGGAAAAGCTCGGCCTGCCGCACCGGGGAATGACGTGGGACGGAAACGATTTGTTCGGCAACGACGGTGGCGCCATGCTTCAGCTGTTGCCCATCACGGATGGCATGCACTCCAGCCATACCGCACTCAGTTTTGAGGTCCATGACATCGAGCGACTTGTCGCAGAGATGGAAGCCAGGGGCGTCACCTTCCAGGATTACGACCTGCCCGATCTCAAGACGGAAAACCATATCTGCACTACCGAGGCCGAAAAATGTGCCTGGTTCATGGACACCGAGAACAACGTCCTGTGTATTCATGAAACGCTGGGCCAACAGGCCGAATACCAGCTTTGACCGACCAACACGAAAAGGCTTCCCCGCGCAGGGGAAGCCTTTTCGTTTCTGTTTTCAGTGAGAGAGGATCCCGCCGAAAGGGCGGTTACGTGAGAGAGGATCCGGCCGGAAGGGGCGGTTACGTGAGAGAGCGTTACTTCTCTACGAGGGTGAGGACATCGTAGGTGGCTACGATCTCGTCGTTCTGGTTGGTTAGGACCGCGTCCCAGGCAACCTCGCCGTATTCATCGGTCTCGCGCGGAGTGATCTTCTTGGCCGTCAAAGTTACGCGAATCGAATCTCCGGCGGCCACGGGAGTGATGAAGCGCAGGTTTTCCAGCCCGTAGTTGGCCAGCACAGGACCCGGGGCGGGCTCCACGAACAGTCCCGCAGCCCAGCTCAGCAGCAGGTACCCGTGCGCCACGATTCCGGGGAAGAACGGGTTGGCCTCGGCAGCTTCCTGGTTCGTGTGGGCATAGAAGGTATCGCCCGTGGAATTCGCAAAAGCAGTGATGTCATCCAGCGAGACCTGGCGCAGCTCTGAGCGGACGGCGTCGCCAATGCGGAGGGTGGCGAGCGACTTCCGGAACGGGTGCTCCCCCTCCGTTTCCACCGTGAAGTTCCGGTCGGCGCCGGTGTGCCACTGACCGGTGACGGCCGTGAGCATGTTCGGGGACCCCTGAATAGCCGTGCGCTGCATGTGGTGCAGGACGGACCTGATACCACCCAACTCCTCGCCACCGCCCGCACGCCCCGGGCCGCCGTGGACCAGGTGCGGAACCGGCGAGCCGTGCCCGGTGGACGAGCGGGCGTCTTCCCGGTTGAGCATGTGGACGCGGCCATGATGGGCAGCTATGCCAGTGACAAGTTCGCGGGCAACAGCGGGATCGTTGGTGCAGACCGAAGCCACGAGCGACCCTGAGCCGCGGGCTGCAAGGCGGATGGCGTCGGCGAGGTCCGAATAACCGATCACCGAGGACACCGGGCCGAAGGCCTCAAGCGAGTGGACCTCTTCGGCTTCGGCGTCAGTCCAGCTCAGGAGCACGGGAGCCATGAAGGCGCCGTCCTCCACTACGCCCACGGTGCCTCCAACTGAGGTGACCGACGGCGCGTCCAAGGATCCGTACGCAAGCTCGCCTCCGGCGTCGAGCATTGACTGGACAGCAGCCCGAACGTCGGCGAGCTGTTCCAACGAGGCCAAGGCGCCCATCGTGACGCCCTCGGCGCGGGGGTCGCCGACCACGACGCGCTCGTTGATGCGGTTGCCAATGGCTGCGGCGACCTCCGACGTCAATTCAGCAGGCACAATCACGCGGCGGATCGCGGTGCACTTCTGGCCTGCCTTGACGGTCATTTCGGTGACGACGGCCTTGACGAAGGCGTCGAATTCCGGGGTGCCGGGGACGGCGTCGGGGCCGAGGATCGCGGCGTTCAAGGAGTCCGTCTCGGAGGTAAAGCGGACGCCGCCCTGGACCACGTTGGCGTGCGATTTGAGGGAGTTCGCCGTGGACGCCGAGCCGGTGAAGGACACGAGGTCGCGGTAGTCGAGTTCATCCAGGATGGTCCGGGCCGAGCCGGAAATGAGCTGCAGCGAGCCCGCAGGAAGGATCCCGGATTCGATGATCGCCTTGACCGCAGCTGCGGCGACGTACCCTGTGGGCGTCGCCGGCTTCACGATGGTGGGAACGCCGGCCAGGAACGCGGGGGCGAACTTTTCCAGCATGCCCCACACCGGGAAGTTGAAGGCGTTGATCTGCACGGCAACGCCGGGGATGCGGGTGTAGATGTGCTCGCCGGCGAAGGACCCGTCCTTGGACAGGATTTCCATGGGACCGTCCACCACAACCTGCGAGTTGGGCAGTTCGCGGCGGCCCTTGGAGCCGAACGTGAAGAGGACCCCGATGCCGCCGTCGATGTCGATCATATTGTCGATCTTGGTGGCACCGGTCTGCGAGGACTCCGCGTACAGCTCTTCGCGGCGCCCGTTCAGGTACATGGCCAGCTCTTTGAGCTTGAGCGCGCGCTGGTGGAACGTCAGCTTGCCCAGTTCGTCCTGGCCCGTGGTGCGTCCGAAATTGACGACGGCGGCAAGGTCCAGTCCGTCGGTGCTCACGTTGGCGAGGACTTCACCGGTGCTGGCATCCCTGACGGGGACGGACTTGGCATCGGGCGCGGGAGTCCACCACGCATCCTGGACATAGCTGGGGACGGTGGCAACGGCTGTGGTTTCCGGGGCGACTGCTGTAGTGGTCATCGTCGACGGGTCCTTCCAAGGCACATGAAAGCGGCACGGTCATCGCTGGAGTGGCCAACATTACTGACCGGCCGTTCGGTAATATATACAGGGTACATGAAGGACCGGCCGAGGTCAGCAAGAAATTTTGCCGCGACGCCGTCAGGCGGCAGCCAGCTTCATTTTCAACACGGCGATCTCGGAATCCGTCACTCCATTGGCACGCAAGTAGTCCTGTACGTCCAGTTCGCCGAGAAACACCTCAAGCGCCGCGCGCCGCCGCTCCAGCAAGGCCTCCAGGTCCGCCTGCTCCAGATAGGGATCATGGGCATGCGGTGCACCATGGGTCCGGTGGCGTTCATTGATTCCGCGGGCGGCCAACTCGTAACCCCGGACGATCTCCGCGTCATCGACCCCTGCGAGGCGCTGCAGCATCAAGGCGATCACACCACTCCGGTCCCTTCCCGCCGAGCAGTGAACCACTACCTTGGCCGGGGCCGCCGCGATCGTCTTAAAGACATCCGCGATCTTGTCCGCGAACAGCGTGAGGTACTCCGCGTACTGGCCGGGTTCCTTGAGATACGGGCCGAAGAGCCTCACGAAGTCGCCATGGTCCGGGTCTTCTGTTGGGCAATGTACGACGTCGATCCGCGCCTTCACGTCGTGCGGCACCTCGGGATCGGTGTCGCGTTGCCGCCGCTCGCGCGAGGCCCGCAGGTCAATCACCGTGCGGACGCCGTCGTCGTACATTTGCTGCCAACCGGCCGCGGTGACCCATTCGTGGCGCCCCATCCGGTACACATCTCCGGCAATCCGCCAGGCATTGACGGCACCATCCCAGTGGACATCCTGCTGAGCCGAAGTGGTCCCATCCATAGGAGCCAGCTAAGCACAATTGCGGCCGTGAACGCGCCGGTGACCCGCTGTCCCGTTGCCGGGCAACGACGGATCAGCGGGTTGGGAGCGTCCCTACTGCTTGGCTGGCCTGGCCGGTTTGGCCGTCGAAAGCAGCGCCGCGGCGTAGGCCTGGTGCCCGGCCACGTTCGGGTGGAAGTTGGCGTCGGGCAGCGGGTTCAGGAGAAGCAGCACAAGCCAGGCATCAGCTCCGGAATTAACTGCATGTCCCAGGAACCGTTTGGTGACGTCGACAAACTGTACCTTCGGCCCACTCAGGCCAACCGCTTGTGCGATAGCCGCGTTCAGGGAGTCGACGGCCAGGTTCACCTGCACCTGGTTTGCTACCGGCACTACAGCCACGCCGCCTGCGGTGACGTCTCCCCGGGACGGATCGAAGAGTCTCGGATACCCCAAGACGGCGATGGTCGCGCTGGGAGCAGCAGCGCGGACACCTGCGTAGCTAGCAGCGAGGGCCGGTACGAGGGAGCCCACGTTGGCACGAATCCGGGCCACTGTCGCGGCACAGACGCTGGTATCCGGCGAGGCACACGCGCTCAGCGCCAGCAGGCTTCCGGCGTCGACGGCTCCCGCAGTAATGCTGACCAGACCGGCAGTCTGAAGCGCGGACTGCCCAGCGATAATTTGCTCCTGCACAGTTGGTGCGCCGTTGTAGAACGGACTCGGATTGGCCGGGTCATTGAAAAGAAGCGCACCGTGGCAGGCAAGGTTCACCGCCAACTCCACACGGCCTGTGTTCGCCACATCGTCCACGTAACCAGGATGGCTTTGCCAGCAGGCCACGCCCGGCGGTTTGTAGAGTCCGCCGGCCCCCGTCCCGGCGGCATACGAATCACCGAGTGCCACATAGCTGATTGGCGGAGGCGGCGCAGCCGCTGCGGGGGCAGCCGCAGAGCCAACGATGAGTGCCAGAGTGGCGAGGATTCCCGCGAAAGCCGCGTACCGGCGTCGGCCGTGATGGTTTGCCATGGTCATTCCCCTTGTGCTGTGGGGCTCCGCTGGTCCAGATGAAAGGACCACTTCGCGGCTCGCCCACCAGTCGGCCGCGTACCGGGGCAATGTGTGGCTAGATTACCCCCGGCAGCCTTGGCCGAAAAGACCCCGCAAGCGCCTACGCCGTGTACTTCGTCAGGCGGTACTCCAGGCCGTTCCGGACCGCGGGCCACTCGTGCTCCAGGATGGAGAACACCACAGTGTCCCGCAGGGCTCCATCGGCGCTGCGCGAGTGGTTCCGGAGCACCCCGTCCTGCTTCGCGCCAAGCCGGGCGATCGCGTCGCGGGACTGCTGGTTGAGCCAGTGCGTACGGAATTCGACGGCGGGGCAGCCCAGCGTTTCAAAAGCATGGCGCAGGAGCAACAGCTTGGAATCCGGGTTGGTGCCCGTTCCATGCACGGACGCGGCGTTCCAGGTGGAGCCGATTTCAACGCGCGGTGTGACGGAATCGATGTTCATGTACGTCGTCATGCCGATCAGCCGGCCTGTGCTGTTCAACCGCGTCGCGAAGGGCAACATTGAGCCCTTGGACTGCAGGTTCAGGCGCCGCTCGATCTCGGCGGCCATTCCGTCGGGCGTCGGCACGGAGGTGTACCAGAGCTTCCACAATTCGCCGTCGCTGGCCGCATCAACCAATCCGTCATGGTGGACCGTGCTGAGTGGCTCGAGGGTAACGAATTTGCCGGTCAGGGTGATGGGTTCAATCGCAGTCACCCGGACAGCCTAGCGGACCCAACTGGGTAGCAGTTCGCGTCGTTCCCAGCGCTCAGAACGACGCGAAGTGCGACTTAGTTGGGAGGATCAGTCCGCCCAGTCGAAGAAGCCCTTGCCCGTCTTGCGGCCCAGCTCGCCCCGCGCCACCTTGTCGCGCAGGATCTGCGGCGGAGCGAAGCGGTCCCCCAGCGTGGAGTGGAGGTACTCTGCGATGCCCAGGCGCACATCCAAGCCGACAATGTCCGTGGTCTTCAACGGTCCAGTCGGATGCTTGTAGCCGAGCACCATGGCCGCATCAATATCCTCGGCGGACGCGACGCCTTCCTCAACCATGCGCATGGCCTCCAACGCAATGGCCACACCCAGCCGGGAGGACGCGAACCCCGGAGCGTCATTAACGACGACGGCGGTCTTGCCGAGTGCCTCGGTCCAGCTTTTCGCCGCGGCAGCAAGTTCGGGTGAGGTCTCTTTGCCCAGAACCACCTCAATGAGAGTGGAAGCGGGAACCGGGTTGAAGAAGTGCAGACCCACGAAGTTGGCGGGACGGCGGAGCTCCCCCGCGAGATTGGTGACCGACAGGGAGGACGTATTGGAGGCCAGGAAAGCATCGGCCGAAAGGTGGTTCTCCACGGCCTTCAAGGCCGTGACTTTGAGCTCGTAGTCCTCCGGCACAGCCTCAACCACAAGACCACAGTGGACGAAGGATTCGTAATCAGTGGAGGTACTGAAGCGGGACAGGGCCTCTTCCGGAGTTTCTGCAAGAGTGCCACGCGCTGCGGACTTGGCCACTGCCTCGGACACACGGCCATGCGCGCCCGCAGCGGCTTCGTGGTCGCGTTCCACAACGATCACGGTGGCACCCTTGGTCAGGAACGCGTGGGCGATCCCGGCGCCCATGCGGCCTCCGCCGAGAACTCCAACCACGTGTGGGATGGCGGGAACTGCTGTCATTTCTGCGTCCTGTTCTGTGGCTCGGCGGTGTTTTTCTTGTCCAGGAAAGCCTGCATGCGGTCGAACTTGGCTTGGGATTCGAAAAGGATCCCCTGGGCCAGGGTGTCGATCAACGGGTGGGCCTCGGCCGGAGCGTGGAACACGCTCTTGGTGATGCGCACTGCCAGCGGGTCCTGGCGGGCAATGCGATCCGCCAATTGGTGTGCGGCATCCATGAGTTCCGGGGCCTCGTAGATCCCCGTGATCAGGTTGATGCGGAGGGCTTCCTCAGCCCGCAGCACCGCCCCGGCGAGGAGGATTTCCTTGGCCTTCGGTTCCCCGACAAGCTCCTTGAGGCGCCAACTGGCACCGGCTGCGGCCAGGATACCCAGGCCGGTCTCCGGGTTGCCGATCCGGACACTCGGAGTTCCAATCCTGAAGTCGGCGGCATAGGCAAGCTCCGCTCCCCCACCCAGGCAGTACCCGTCGAGGGCGGCAATGACGGGCATGGGAAGCTTGGCAATGCGGACAAAGATCGTGGAGTTGATTCCCTGGAGGGCATCGTCGCGGCGACGTTCCCTGAGCTGTCCAATGTCCGCCCCTGAGGCGAACACGCCGTCCGTGCCGGCAATGATCAGGACTTTCGGGTTCTTTTCCAGCTCGGCGCACACCAGGTGAAGCTCGTCCACCATCTTCTGGTCAATCGCATTGCGGACCTCCGGCCGGTTCAAGAAAACTGTGAGCCGGTCATGGCGTTCCTCAAGGAGCAGGGTGCTGAAGTCTTCCGGGTTCAGTGCCATTACACGCCTTCCAGCAGCATCGCGGTTCCTTGGCCGACGCCGATGCACATGGTCGCCAGGCCGAGCTTCGGCCCTGAAGCCGAGGCGAGTTCACGCTCCATGCGGCCCAGCAGCGTAATGGCGATACGCGAGCCGCTGGAACCGAGCGGGTGCCCCAAACTGATGGCTCCGCCGTCGTTGTTCACAATGTCCGGGTCCAGGCCCAGGCGGCGCATGCTCGCGAGCGACTGGGTGGCGAAAGCTTCGTTCAGTTCGACGGCGCCGAGCTGGTCCACGCTCAGGCCTGCCCGGGCAAGAACCTTCTGGGTGGCGGGGACCGGGCCGATGCCCATGATCTCGGGTTCGCAGCCTGCCGAAGCGCCGTCGATGATTCGGGCACGGGGCGTCAGGCCGAACTTCTTGATGGCGGCCTCGGACGCAACGATGATGGCCGAGGCACCGTCGTTAAGTGTGGAGGAGTTGCCTGCCGTGACCACGGAGCCGCCCGGGACCACCGGCCGCAACCCGGCGAGCACATCCATGGTGGTGCCTTCGCGCGGACCTTCATCCGTGTCCACGACTGTTTCGGACTTGCGCGTCTTGACCGTGACCGGAACGATCTCGTCCTTGAACCTGCCGCCGGCGATCGCCGCCAAGGCGCGTTCGTGGGAGCGCACCGCAAAGGAGTCGGCATCCTCGCGGGAGATGTTGTCCACCCGGCCCACCTCTTCAGCGGTCTCCGGCATGGAGTAGGTCATCTTGCCTTCGCGGGACAGCTCACCCTTGGTGAACAGCGGGTTCGCGAAGCGCCAGCCGATGGACGTATCGAAGATCTGGCCGGGCTTGGCGAATGCCGTGGTCGGCTTTTCCTGCACCCATGGTGCACGGCTCATGGACTCGACACCACCGGCCACAACGATGTCCGCTGCACCGGATTTGATCATCTGGCTGGCCATGATGATGGCACTCAGCCCCGAAGCGCAGAGCCTGTTCACCGTGATCCCGGGGATGTGGAGGGGAAGTCCGGCAAGGATGGTTGCCATGCGGGCAACGTTCCGGTTTTCCTCGCCCGCGCCGTTGGCGTTGCCGAGGATCACCTCGTCAATGGCGTCAGGGTCGACGCCGGCACGCGCCACTGCTTCCCGGACCACCAAGGCGGCAAGGTCGTCGGGACGGACGGAGGACAGGGCCCCACCGTAGCGACCGACCGGCGTTCGTGCGCCGCCAACAAGAAAAGCCTCGACCATGAGAACATCCTTCGCGAAGTGAAAGGGACCGGCACGGAATAATATACCGACCGTTCGTTCTATAAAGATTACACGGCCTGGCAAGCGGGTCAACAGATGACTTCACTGCCATCCGCTGACCCGCATGCCCGGTTCAGACCACGCGGATGCCCAGATGCCCGGCAAGAAGTGGGGCGAGGAGGCTCAACTGGTAGTCGTCGATGACCACTCCGGACAGGCCCGCGAGCCCATTGATTCCGCGGAACTCGGACGTGCGCAGGTCCACGTCCTTAAGCTTGGCGCCGGTGACATCCAGGGAGCCGATGGTGCAGTTCTTCAAAGCCACCCGGGTTCCCGTGACGCCGCCGAGATCGAGTTCATTGATGATGCAGTCGGAGATCTGCACGTCCACCAGTTTGGAGCCGCGGAGGTTCACGTAGTCGAGCTTGCCGCCGTCGATTCGGACTGAACGCCAGGTTCCCTCACAAAGTTCGGCCGAACCCCACCGCGGGTTGCTGATCTCCACGTCCTGCCAAGAGGTGCGGGCCGCCGGGAACACCGGAGCAAACGGCTCCGACAGGATGCACTCCCGGAAGGTGGCACCACGCAGTTGCGCCTCATTGAAGGACACACTGTTGAACTCACACTCGATGAAATCGGCACCGCTGAGCTCCTCGCCGTCGGCGGATGCCTTGGTGAACCGGACGCCGTCATACCGTTCGCCACGCTGGAAGTCCGGGGCGTCGTCGTCGTGCAGTTCATCCAAGCGCACCGGGGAAATCTTCGGGGCTGCTACCTTCGCTGCCGCCATCAGAGGGATTCCGCCTTCGCCGCGATCTCGGCGAGGTCCTTGGCCAGGGCCTTGCGCGTGAAACTCATACCGATCTTCCCGAAGAGGGCCATGGCTACCTTGCTCAGGAGCGTGGGCTTGAGGACCTCTGCGCCGAACGTCAGGCTGAGGTCCGTGCCGCCGTCGCGTTCGTTTAGCGCGAAGCGTGTGGTGTAGTCCGCGCCGCCTTGAAGGGCCTTGACGGTGGTGCTGCGGGGCGGGTCCGTTTGCGACACCCACATTTCCACGGTCTCCTGCCGGCCCATCATGGTGCGGGTTTCCTTCCAACGGGTGCCTTCGCCGTATGGGCCTTCGCTGAGCATCTGGATGGAGTCGATCCCGGAGATGGTGCTTGCCGATCCAGGAATATCCGAGATGACGGCCCAGACTTTCTCCGGGCTGGCGTTGACGTGCTGGGTCAGGGTGGTGGTGTGATCCATACATCGAGCCTAGACCCGGGCACTGACATTCTCACGCCGTTGTGAGGCCCGCTCTGCGCCCCATGCACGCCGAATACCCCGCACAACGGGCCCCGCAACGCGACGGTGCAAAGTTGTGAGGCCCGCTCTGCGCCCCATGCACGCCGAATACCCCGCACAACGGGCCCCGCAACGCGAGGGCGAACATGCAAACGGCGGGCGCCGCCTCCGGTGACCTCGTCACCAAAGGCGGGCACCCGCCGTCGTGCGTGTTTGGAACCTAGCTGAACAGCTCGCTCTTGGGCTCGTTGTTCTTGACCTTCTGCCAGCCGAGCCACAGGACCAGGGCGAAGAACGGGATGGTCGCCAGGGTCCAGAGGCCCAGGAGGAACACGTCGCCGGTGGCCTTGTCCGTCACGGTGTCGAAACCGATCAGCACGGTGATGGCCAGCAGGGCAACGAGGCCCAACCAGCTGGTCCACGGCGAACCGGGCATCGGCAGGGAGGATACGCTCCCGCGCTTGTGGCGCAGGGCAATCTGGCTCGCGAAGATGGAACCCCACGTGAAGATCACGCCGATGGAGGCCGTGTTCAGCGCGAGGTCGAAGGCGTGGGAGCCGCCCAGCCAGATGTTGAGGAGGATCCCCACGAGGTACACGCCGCCGATCGCAAGGATCGCAGCGTAAGGAACGTGGCGCGTGGACATCTTGGTCAGCCACTGCGGAGCGTGGCCATTGTTGGCCATGGTGCGGAAGATTCGGCCGATCGAGTACAGGCCGGAGTTGCAGGAAGAAAGCGCGGCGGTGATGACGATCATGTTCATCACGTCGCCCATCCAGCCCAGGCCCATCTGCCCGAACACGGTGACGAACGGCGAAGTACCAGCCTTGTACTGGTCCGAGGGCAGCAGCATGGCGAGCAGGGTCACGGAACCGACGTAGAACACCACAATGCGGATCACGACGGCGCGGATCGCCTTGGGAACTTCGCGTTCCGGATTCTGCATCTCGCCTGCGGTAATGCCGACGAGTTCGATCGCGTTGTAGGCGAAGATCACGGCGTTCAGGACCAGGATCATCACCAGGCCGCCCTTGGGGAACATGCCGCCTTCGTCGTGGAAGAGGTTGCCCACGGAGGCGTGGCCGGCACCGACCTGTGCGTTGGTGACCACCATGAAGGTGCCCACGGCCAGGAAGATCACGATCGCGGCGACCTTCAGGCAGGAAGCCCAGAACTCGAATTCACCGAACGCCTTGACGCTGAACAGGTTCACGGCCACCAGCAGCACCAGCGCAGCAATGGCGGACAGTTCAACGGGAACGTTCGGGAAGAAGAACTGGAAGTACAGGCCGATCGCGATCAGCTCGGCAATGCCGGTCATGGCCCAGTTGATGAAGTACATCCAACCGGACAGGTAGGCGCCCTTCTTGCCGAACATTTCACCGGCGTAGCTCACGAACGAACCGGAGGTCTGGCGGTACATGATGAGCTCACCGAGGGCGCGCATCAGCAGGTAGGCGATGACGCCGGCAATGGCGTAGGAGAAAATCAGGGCCGGGCCCGTGGAGGCCAGGCGGCCACCGGCGCCCATGAAGAGGCCGACGCCGATCGCGCCACCCATGGCGATCATGGTCACGTGGCGGCGGCTGAGGGTCTTCTGGTAGCCCTCGGCGCTGAGGGTGGAGGTACCGGCGGCGGTTGAGGCCTTGGGGCTCTGGAGATCTGTGGGAGTACTTTGCGGCACAGCTGTTCCTTGTGGGTTGGGGTATTGCTGTTGTGGTTGCGCCAGTGCCGGAGCACGGGCGGAATCGGCACACAAAATTCGGATTTTCCTGCTTTGGGGAATCCGCTGTGTGACGCAGGCCGCAGAACGCCGAACGTTCGCGCAACCCGTCTATCTTACGGCATATGACGCGGCGCTCGTGACGCAGGCAACAAACCCTTGCTGCAGTGCGCCAACGCGGGGTCACTTACGGCCCATCCGGACACCCCTGATGGGCCGTAAGTGACCCCGCGTTGCTTAGAGGAGGACGCCGTCGTGCATCCCGTGGCGAACCCAGTCACCAACAGGCGCCAAACGCGCGCAACGATCAAACCACTTCCCCAACGCCCTGTCGTGGCTGACCATCAGCACGGTGCCGGCAAAAGACGCCAGAGCATCCTCGAGCTGTTCCACCAGCACGGGCGCCAGATGGTTGGTGGGTTCGTCCAGGATCAGGGTGTCGTATCCGCCCAACAGCAGCCGGGCCAGGGCGAGGCGCCGTTGCTGTCCGGCGGAGAGGCTCCCCACGGGAACATGGAACTCGGCGGGACGGAACAGTCCCAGACGGAGCAAGGCCTCGGCGTGCTCGTCGATGTTGCCTCCGAGGCCGGCGGCAAAGACCGGCAGCATCCGCAGTCCGGGCCGGACCGGCACCTCGAGTTCCTGGCGGAGATAGCCCACGGCTCCTGAGAGGCGGACCTCGCCCGCAGCCGGTTCTGTGTCGCCGGCAAGGACAGAGAGCAGCGTGGATTTTCCGGCACCATTTGGCCCGGTGAGGAGCACTTTGTTGCCGGGCCGCACGTGCAGGTCAGTGTGTTGAAGACGCCCGGGAACGGCGACACCCACGGCTTCAATGGCCGGAGCGCCGTCCCCATCCAGTGAAGATTCCAACGGAGCCGCGAGCGCCAGAGGTACGGGCGGCCGCTCAACGGGGTTCTCCTCGAGCCGCCGCAGCCGCTCCTTCGCGTTCCGGACTTTGCTCGCCGCGGCCTGCTCCCAGGTACCGGTCTTCACGCCGAAGGCCATCTTGTCGTTATCGCGACGCCGGCCGTACCCCATGCTTCCAGCGACCGTCGCGGCTTGCAGCTTCTCGGCAGCCATGGCGTCCAGCCAGTCGTCGTATTGCTGCACCCATCGGGCACGCTGGGCCGCCTTCTCGCGAAGATACCCGTCGTAGCCGTTGCCGTACCGCGCCACCGAGCGACGTTCAGCATCCACTTCGATCACTGTGGTGGCCAGCTTCCGCAGAAGGACGCGGTCATGCGAAATCACGACGACGGTCCCCCGGTGGGCGGCCAGCCTTGCTTCCAGCCACTCGGTTCCCGACGCGTCCAGATGGTTGGTTGGCTCGTCCAGCAGCAGGGCATCGACCGGATCGGCCAGCAAACAAGCCAGGGCCACCCGTTCCTGCTCGCCTCCGGAGAGGGAGGAAAGCGTTCGACGCCGGTCCAGGCCTCCCAGCCCCAGCTTGTCCAATGCCGCTTCCACCCGGGACTCGGCGGCGTATCCCTCACGAAGTTGGTACTCGGTGCTCAGCTGTCCATAGAGGTCCAGGGATTCCGGGTCCGCTGAGGCAAGGCCCTCCTCCAACTCCCCAATCCGGGCTTCAAGGGAGCGCAGGGACGAGAGGGAGGCGTCAATGGCATCCCCTACCGTCAGGGACTCGGGAAGTCCGTGGGTCTGCGCGAGGTAGCCAACGCGGTAGCCGCCGGGTCCCCGCGAACCGGCCTTGCCGCCGTCGGGCGTTTCCTCGCCGGCCAGCAGGCGCAACAGGGTGGACTTCCCCGCGCCGTTTTCGCCGACGATGGCGACGTGTTCGCCGTGATCGACCACGAGGTCGACGGACGTGAAAAGTTCGCGGTCCCCGTAGCCGTGGGAAACGCCGGAAAGGTGTAGGTGATGGGTCAAGAGATGTCCTTGCAGGTCCGCAGTTATTGGCAGAACGCCATGTGGGCACTGGGAAGGCAGCCGGAAGAAGGGGCTGCGGTTAGGACTCCATCGCTCCAGCCTGCCCGGGCGGACGCTGTCCAGTCAAGTTACGGGCGGCAAAAGCTAGGCTGGTCATATGGGCTCCCTCACGACGCAAACCAGGCTGTACCGGTTCAACATCCTTGATGCTGCCGCCGTCGTGGCCTATGTGGGCTTCACGGCCTACTTTACGTTTGCCGGCGCGTCCGTGGAGCGGCTCATGCTGCAGATTTTCCCGGAGCCTGCCACAGCGTCCTATGCCGTGAACGCGGTCTTCTATGCCGCCGTCGGCATCTTCGCCGTCGCTTCGGCCTGGCGCGTGGTGGGCCGTGACTTCCGGATCCTTGGCACCCGGCCATGGTTCACGTTGGGGATGGTCCCGCTGGCCGTGGTGGTCATGCTCATCATCACGGCGATCCTGGTGGCGGCTTTGGGCGGGGCGCAGAGCTCCGAGAACCAAATGGGCATCCAGGGCCTGCTGCAGCACGTGCCCGCATGGCTCATGGTTCCCTTGTTGGTGCTCCTTGGCCCGTTCGTGGAGGAGTACCTGTTCCGGCATCTGCTGATCGGCAAGTTGTCGCAGTACCTAAACATCTGGATCTGCTGCATTGTGTCCACGGTGGTGTTCGCCTCGATCCACACCATTGGCCGCGAAGGACTGGAACTGTCCGCCCTCGCGCCGTACCTGGGCATGGCAGTGGTCCTGGTGGGGGTCTACGTGTGGACGGGCAAGAACCTGATGTTCTCCTACTTTGTCCACGCCGCGAAGAACCTCCTCGCCGTGGTCCTGATCTACGCCGTCCCGGCCGACCTCCTCCCCAACTAGGTCGCATTTGTGCGCGTTTTGAGCCCTCAAAACGCCAAAAAATGCGACCTAGTTGGGCGGGCGGGAGGGGCGGCGAGTTCTGCATCAGCTGGGGCCATTACTAGACTCGGACTGTGAACAACGATCTCCCCGCCAAGGTTTCCGACGTCTTTGACCCCTCGCGCTGGCGCACAGTTTCCGGCTTCGACGACTTCAAGGACATGACGTACCACCGGCAGGTCGAGCGCACGGCTGACGGGGTCAAGGACCTTCCCACGGTCCGGATCGCCTTCAACCGGCCCGAGGTCCGCAACGCGTTCCGCCCCGGCACCGTGGACGAGCTCTACCGCGCCATGGACCACGCCCGCATGACGCCGGATGTCGCGACGGTGCTGCTCACCGGCAACGGGCCGTCGGAAAAAGACGGCGGCCATTCCTTCTGTTCCGGCGGCGACCAGCGCATCCGTGGCCGCGACGGCTACCGCTACGCCGAAGGCGATACCCAGGAGACCATCGACCCTGCCCGCGCGGGACGCCTCCACATCCTCGAAGTCCAGCGTTTGATGCGGACCATGCCCAAGGTGGTCATCGCCGTCGTGAACGGCTGGGCGGCAGGCGGCGGCCACTCACTGCACGTGGTCAGCGACCTCACCATCGCCTCCCGCGAGCACGGCAAGTTCAAACAGACGGACGCCACGGTGGGAAGTTTCGACGCCGGATACGGCTCTGCGCTGCTGGCCCGCCAGATCGGCCAGAAAGCCGCGCGGGAAATCTTCTTCCTTGCCCGCGAATACTCCGCCGAGGACATGGTGCGCATGGGCGCGGTCAACGAGGCCGTGGACCACGAACGCCTCGAAGAAGTGGCCTTGGAGTACGCCGCGGACATTGCCCGCCAGTCGCCACAGGCCATCCGGATGCTCAAGTTCGCGTTCAACCTCGCGGATGACGGCCTCGCCGGGCAGCAGGTCTTCGCCGGCGAAGCGACGCGCCTGGCCTACATGACGGACGAGGCCGTGGAGGGCAAGGAAGCGTTCCTCCAGAAGCGCGATCCCGACTGGTCAAACTTCCCCTACTACTTCTAGGACCCGCCGTGGACATCGATCCCATCCTCAAGGCGCTGGCCGCCGCCCTCCAAGGCGAGGGCCCCGCCGTCGAAATCGTCGTTGACGCCAACGGCGCACCGGGCGCGCTGCCCGTGGAAACCGGCATCGAGGACGCCGCAGTAGTGGTCCGCACCTCGGGATCCACCGGAACGCCCAAGGCAACAGTGCTCACCGTTGATGCCTTGGCGGCGTCATCCGTGGGCACGGCCATCGCCCTGCGCGGCGAAGGCCAGTGGCTGCTCGCCCTTCCCCTCCAGTACGTGGCCGGCGTGCAGGTGCTGGTCCGGTCCCTGTACGCCGGAACCAGGCCATGGGTGATGGACCTGTCCAACGGTTTCACGCCCGAGGCCTTTACGGCCGCCGCCGGGGAGCTCACGGACAAGATCCGCTTCACGTCGCTGGTTCCCACCCAGTTGCAGCGGCTCCTGGACTCCCCCGCCCCGGAAACCCTGGCCGTGCTGCGCCGCTTCAACGGCATCCTCCTTGGCGGCGCACCGGCGTCTCCATCGCTGCTCGCCGCGGCCCACGCAGAGGGACTGAACGTAGTGACCACCTACGGTTCAGCCGAGACCTGCGGCGGGTGCGTGTACGACGGCGAGCCGCTGGACGGCGTCGAGGTCCGCCTGGGCGAGGGCGAACTGGAGGGGCGCATCCTGCTGGGCGGCGCGACTGTCGCCGCCGGCTACCTGGACGGCGGCCCCGAAGCGTTCTTCGAGGACGACGACACGCGCTGGTACGTCACCGGCGATTTGGGCGAGCTGTCACCCGATGGCAGGCTCACCGTCCTGGGGCGCGCCGACGACGTCATCATCACCGGCGGCGTCAAGGCCTCCGCCGCGTTCATCCAAAGCAAGCTGGAAGAGCTCGACGGCGTCACGGCGGCCTTCGTGGCCGGCGTCCCCTCGCGCGAGTGGGGACAAGCCGTTGCCGCCTACGTCGCGGTGACCGATCCCACGCCCGAAGGAATCCGCGGATTCACTGCCAGGCCGGAGACCGTCTTGGGCGCCCTGGCGCCGAAAACCGTGGTTGCCGTCAGCGAATTGATCATGCTCCCCAACGGAAAGCCGGACAGGCTGGCCATGATCGAACAGCTCGAGCAATTCCATCAGGGACAATAGACAAGTTCGTCCCCAAACCGAAGATCAACGCGAAACACACGAGGTATTGCACGTGGCGACAGCTGCACAATGGATTCAAGGAGCCCGGCTCCGCACACTGCCCGCAGCGATTGCGCCGGTTCTGATCGGCTCCGCAGCGGCCTTCGAACTCCATGCTTTCCGGCTGCCCAACGCCATCCTGGCCGCGCTCGTGGCCTTGCTGCTCCAGATTGGCGTCAACTACGCCAACGACTACTCCGACGGCATCCGCGGCACCGACGAGGACCGCGTTGGCCCGCTGCGCCTGGTGGGCTCCGGCGTGGCCAAGCCGGATCACGTGAAGTGGGCGGCGTTCGGGCTGTTCGGACTGGCCATGGTGTGTGGCCTCATCCTGGTGATCATCACCCAGACCTGGTGGCTGATCTTGGTGGGAATCGGCTGCGTCCTGGCAGCGTGGGGCTACACCGGAGGCAAGAACCCGTACGGCTACCTCGGCTTGGGCGACGTCTTCGTGTTCGTGTTCTTCGGGCTCGTGGCCACACTGGGAACCACGTATACGCAAGCAGGGCAGGTCAGCCTGGCGGCGGTGATCGGCGCGATCGGCACCGGACTCATCGCCTGCGCGCTCCTCATGGCCAACAACGTCCGGGACATCCCCACGGACACAGCGGCCGGGAAGCGGACCTTGGCCGTGCGTTTGGGTGACAGGCATGCCCGTGAAAGCTACGTGCTGATGCTGGGCGTCGCGATACTGCTGGTGGTGGTGCTGGCGCCCACCAAGCCTTGGATGCTGATTGTGCTCCTGCTGATCCCGGCCTGCCTGATGCCGGCCTGGCTCATGGTCAACGGGAAGAAGCGCAAGAGCCTCATCCCCGTGCTCAAGCAGACGGGCCTGATCAACCTCGGCTACAGCCTGCTGTTCTCGCTCGGATTGATCCTCACCCGGATCTGATTGCCAAGCGGAAAACTTTTAGGCAGAACCCGGGCGCTTGTCATTGTTGATGGCAACGTCCGGGTTTTGTTCAACCAGCGTGTCCTCGGCTGCGGCGTCTTCAACCTCGCCGGCGGAACGCAGCGGCTTGGCCCGGCCGGAGAAACGCTCGCGCATGGCTCCGGTTGCAGCATCGCGTTGCTTTTGGAAGAACAGGTAGCTGAGGGCAAAGGCAATCACTCCTGCACAGACCACCGCAAGGATTGCACCCGTCCCCAAAAAGTAGAAAAGCACGAACAACGGCACGAACAGCGCCAAACGAATCAGGGAATACTTCAGGAAAGCCACCATCCAAGTTTAGCCGCCTTCATGGTTGCACTCTGATCACGGCCACTGCGGGGCATCCAGCGAATGCCTTTCGGCGACTAGACTTGGTGCATGCTCCGCGTTGTTGGCGTCGTCCTGGTTCTTGTTGTCTTTGTGTACGCCCTCATCGATGTCATCCGTACTGACAGCCGCAGCACCCGCGGCATTTCCAAGCCCGCCTGGATTGTGGTCATGCTGGTCCTTCCTGTGCTCGGCGCTGTCCTCTGGTTCATCTTCGGCCGGCCGTATGGCCGTCCTTCGGCACGACCGGTCCGCAGCTACCCCACGGCTCCGGATGACGACCCCGAGTTCCTCCGCAACCTGGAAAGCCGCCGACGCAACCAGGCTGAAGAAGAGCGGCTCAAGAAACTGAAAGCCGAACTCGAGGCCAAGGAGCGCAAGCTCAAGGATTCACAAAGCCCTGACACAGACGAACTGAAGTAGGGAACATGGCCCAACAAGCTGATGAATCGCGGTCGCTCCAAGCACAACCCGGGACGCCTCTCAGCGGGCCACCATTGAACACCCCAGCACCACCGCCACGCCCAGGCGTGTCCGTCTCCTCGCCCCCGCCGATCGTCGCGGCAGTGCGCCCGCCCGGCCCGGCCCGTTGGGCGCGTTCCTTGTGGCTGGCCAGCTTCCTGGCAGGCTTCGGCGTCATCCTTACGGATTTTCTGGGCCGCAACGCGCACTTCGAACGCCTCAAGGGCGTCATCGGAGGCATGGTCCCCGACGGCGACGCCAAGGCACTCGAGGGAGCCACCGCCGTCGTCTTCCTCGGAAGCCTGGGCCTGCTCGCGCTGGTGGTCGCCATGGAAGCCGTCCTCCTGGCAGTCGTGTTCCGGCACCGCGGGTGGGCCCGATGGGCTTTGGCCCCGGTGGTCCTGCTGCACGCGGTGGTGACGGTGGTCATCGCCGACTTCGTGATCGCTCCCGGTGCCGACGGCGTCCTCGCAACAGTCCTCCTGGCGGCGCAGTACATCCTTGCCGCTGCGGGCCTCATCCTGTTGTTCCTGCCGTCCGTTTCCGTGTGGCTCAGGCGGGGACGCACCGCTGCGCCGGTACCGCTGCAGCCAGCGAACCGCGGCTAACGTGCGGCCGGGATCGCGGCCAGCATCCCTTCACAGCTGCGGATCACCACGCGGCATGCCTCCAGGGCAACCGGTTCCGTCAGCGGGTTCTCAGCGATCGCATGCCAGCGGTCCAAGCTCGCACGGGCGCGGTCGCTGACGCGGGATTCGCTTGCATCTCCGGGAAGGCCCAGACGGAGCGCAGGTGCCGTCCCGGATCCGCCCACCAGGCGCTCGGCCTCGGCGGCTGCCTGTGGAGCCAGCCCCACGCCGCTGGTCCGGAGCGCCGCCAGGAGCTTCAACTCCCTGAATTCGTGGGCGCCCGCCTGGAGCCGTTCCAAGTCCGCAGCCAGTTGCCCTGCACCTTCCGGCGCCGAAGTGCGCAGCAGCGCTTCCAAACCCACGACGGCGGCACGCGCCTTGAGTGCCTCGGCCCGCGCCTGGAACAACGCGGCAATGCTTTGAAGCAGCTGGCCCAAACCGCTGCGCCGGGCGAGCTCGTGGGCCAGGGCCGTGGGATCATCGAGTCCGCCACGGAGCAGGGCCACGCCCAGACGGATGCCGAACAGCCCGAACCGGTCAACGAGCGATGCCTTGGTTTCTGCGTCTACACCCGTCGGTTCCGCAGCCCGCACAAAGCGGTCCGCGGACAGCATCATCCGTTCCCATCGGGGTCTTTCAAGGCCTGCCAGGGCAACCAACGCTTCAAATTCGGCTTGCCGCATGGTCCGTGCACTCTGCGCGAGCAAACCCGCAACCGGAACCACGCCAAGGGCGAGTGGCTTCAGGTTCTCGTCGCGGCTGTAGCGGTCTGCGATGACCGCGGCCGAAATCAGCGAATCGATCCGGCCTGCGCCGATCTCATCTGCCCTGGACAGCACGGCGAGCGCATTGACGGTCCCGGACCTGCCGGCCGCATTGTCCTTGAACGATTCGAGGAACCGTACGTCCGAGGCATGCATGTGGCGCATGAGGTAGATGACGGCGTCGGCGGCTGCGGGCGCGTTTTCCGGCAGGAGGAAGGCCGTTGACCGTCCTGACACGTCCTGGGAAAGGGACGCGATTCCCGGTGTGTCGATCAGGGTCAGTTCCCGCAGTCCCGCGGCTGGCCAGTCCACCACCAAGCGTTCCACGTCCTCGGCCTTGGTGCTGCCAAGGGGGAACACCAGGCGCCCGCTCTCACGGGTGACAGGCAGCGGACGTGGTTCGCCGTGCACCGGGAAAAGGGTGACGCGGGGTGTGGCACCGTGCCTGTACCACGTGACGATTTTGGTGCACTCTCCTGCGTCCGTTGGCGCGATTTCCTCGCCGATGATCGCGTTGAGGAGGGTGGATTTTCCGGCCTTGACCATCCCTGCCACCGCGATTCGGAGTGGTCCGGACAGCCGCCCGTCGAGCTCATCAAGCTCAGTCAAGGCAGCGGGATCGTCTCGGAAAGCCTCCCTGGCTTGGGCCACGAGAGCGGCGGTTTCGGCGATGCCGGAGTCAGCCACGGCGTTCATCCGGCCCGCAACCCGGCTGCCTGGGCCCTGGGTTGGGCGCTTTCCTGGAGGGCCCCAGCGGCCTGGGCCAGTGCGTCCACCTTCTTCAACTGGAGCCTGATGTCCTTGATGCGCAGGTCCCGTTCGACGGCGTACGTGGCGGCAGCTTTCTGGGCAGCCGCCACTGAATCCGTCAAGGAGCGGTGGTGCTCATCGGCTATCTCCGTGAAGTGGTCCCGGGTGGCCCGCTGGACAAGGCGCAGCCTGTCCTTGAGTTGCTTGCCTACTTGGAACACGACGTCGTCCACCTGTTTGCGGACCAGCGCCTTGGCTTCGGCTTGGCGGCGCTTGAGGCGGGCTTCCTTTTCTTCCCTGTACGCCTTGCGGCCCAGCAGGAGTCCGGCACCCACGGACAACGGGTTGATCAGGGCCAGGCCGAAAATGCCCGTCAGCAGGCCGAACATCAGTACTCCACCATAGGAGCCGCGCATCCCGATGAGGACTTTCTGGAGCGGTGCCATCTTTCCGTCCTCCATGGTTGGCATCTCCCCAACCGGGTCCAGCACGCCGCCGGTGTCGGCGACCTGCATGAGCGGCAGGGCTACCTCTTCTTCGGAGAAGTGTTCGGCCACCTGTCCGGCCAGCCATTGGGCCCGTTCGCTGGTCCACACGAAGGTATCGGAGACGGCGGACGCGGCGCTTTGTTCCAGCCAGAGGGAGAATTGCTCCCAGGCAGGGCCGGGGTCGCCTTGATCGATGGCGTTTTCTGCCTCGCGCTGGATGCGGCGCAAACGGTCCCGGAGGTCGTATTCCATGTCCGCGATGAGATCGCCGATGCCATCGTTAAGCGTGGTCTGCCAGCGGGCCGACCGTTTCCTTAAGGCGTCGGCTTCCTGTTTGGCCGTCTGCAGGTCGGCGATCATCTGAGGCGTGCCATCCGGGTTTTCCAGGGCCGCCAGCTCGGACTGCAGCGAGAGCCGGAGGTGCTCGGCCACGGACAGGAGGTCGTGCTGCACCGATTTCTGCCGGATCGCTGCCGCCTGTCCTTCGATGTGGTTCCTCAAGTACGTGATCAAGGCAGGAAACCCAGACTCCTCGTTCAGTTCCCTGTCCTGAATGCGTGCGGCCTGCAGGCGGAGTTCGGAGGATACCGGGAGCAGCGTGATCTCCGGTGCGACGCCGGACAAATGCTTGCGATCGAGCTCTGCGATCTGCCGCCAGGCGGGGTAGAGATCGGTCTTGGAGAGGACGCAGAGCACGTTCGGGCACACCCGCATGGCTTGGCGGAGGAAGCGGATTTCCGGTTCGGTGTATTCCTGCGACGCATCGGAAACGAACACCACCGCGTGTGCCGAGGGGAGCGCCGTCAACGTGGTCAGGGTGTGGGAGGATCCGAGTCCGCCCACGCCCGGGGAATCGACGATCGTCAGTCCGCCGGCGAGGAGTTGCCGGGGCAACGCCACCTCTGCTGCCACGAGGTTCCTGTTATTTCCGGGGTTGCCGGCTTCCGAGACGTAGGCTGCGAGTTGGTCGAGGTCCACAGGACGACGCTCCAGCTGCGGATCACCGGCTGAAGATTCCGAGGGCGGCAACTCTCCTTGGCCAGGAATTTCTTTGGGGACCAGAACTGCTGCGGACGCGGGATCGCCGTGCTTGACCAGGGTGGGCACCGAAGTGGCGATGTCGTCATCAACCGGGCAGACAGGGGCGTTGACCAAGGCATTGATGAGCTGGCTCTTGCCTTGTTTGAACTCCCCCACCACCATCACCCGGACGCTCGGATCACGCAAACGCCCGCGGGCCTGTTCCAGCCGCCGTCGAAGGTCGTTCCTCTCCCCCGCCCCCACCAGTTCCATGCCCTGTTCCACCAAGGCGGCCATGCGTTCCGTTTCCGTCACAGTTGCTCCTTTGCTCCCGGACCCTCATCTTCAATTCCGGCCTCTTCAAAACCGGCGAAATGCCCGGCAGGTGGATTCCCGCCTGCCGGGCACTGCTGGGGCTGTCGTCGTCGATGACACCTACATTGGAGGTGGTGGTGGCCCCGCCGGACCTCCGAGGTCCAGATCCACGTCGTTGTCGGCCACAACTATCGAATCGTCGATGTCGTTGTACTCGAGTTCGTTGTCCTCGATGTTGGTGTAGTCGACGTCCAACTGGTTGTCCGCCACGACGAGCGAATCGTTGACCGAGTTGTCCGTGTTCCCGTTGAACGAGTCATTCACCGAGTTATCCGTGTTACCCGAATCGTTGCCATTGAAGGAATCGGCGACGTTCGTCGAGTTGTCCGAGTTGTCGTTGTACGAGTCGTTGATCGAGTTATCCGAGTTGTCCGAATTATCCGAGTTGTCGTTGAACGAGTCCGCGATGGCAACGTTCGTCGAATTGTCCGAGTTGTCCACGGAGTTGTCCGAGTTGTCCGAATTGTCGTTGTACGAATCGTTCGTCGAGCGGTCCGAATTGTCGGTGTTGTTCGTCGTTGTGGTCGAGTTGTCCTCGTTGAACGAGTCCCTGATGTCCACGTCCACGTCCACGTCCGTGTTGTAGGAATCCTTCGTCACCGAGTGGTCCGAGTTGTCGTTGAACGAGTCCCTGACCTCCGTGTTGCCTACGTTGACCTCGCCCGAACCGTTGCTGATGTTCAGCGAGTGGTCGTCGGAGTTATCGGTGTTCGTGGTTGTTGTGGTGGTGGTGTTGCCCGAGTCCTTCACATCGTCGCCGGCAGCAATGGCGCCGTCTCCGGAGGCAATCACGGCCTCCTGGTTGAAGATCTGGTTCACATCGCCGTTGGCCCAGATGTTCTGGTTGACGGACTGGTCGTTGATCGTGTCACGGTCGTCGATGTTGGTGGTGTAGGAGTAGTTGTTCACCACGTGGATAAGCTGCTGCACGGCGTGGGCGTGATCATCCCAATCGCCACCGCCACCGCCACCACCGTGGCCATGGTCGTCGTCGTGATCATCCCAATCACCACCACCGCCGCCACCACCGTGGCCATGGTCGTCGTCGTGATCATCCCAATCACCACCGCCACCACCACCGTAGCCGTGATCGTCGTCGTGATCATCCCAATCACCACCGCCACCACTGCCGCCACCATGGTGGGGAGCTGGGTGGCCCGTAGCGCCACCGCCGCCAGTGGTGGCGTGGTTGCCGCCGGTGTTGTATTCACGGTCGAACGATGAACGCGCGTTGATCGGAGCGTAGTCCAGGACCACGGGCCGGACGGCATCCACATCAGCGGAGGAAACATGCCCGAGTCCAGCGGCGGAAAGGGCGGCTTCCGGGTCGCGGACAAAGTCCTCCGCGGCTTCCGGGTTGTTGAACAGGCTCATCAGGAACTGTACGAGCTGTTGTGCAAGTGTTGGCATTGGAACGCTCCCTCACATTCTGTGTTGGTAGAGAACGCCCGGCGCCTTTGCCGGGCTTGCCTTCAAGCTATGGCGCGGGACTGATCGGGGTCATCGGGTACGGTCCCCCTACCGGCCGCCCACCCGTTAGGGGATTCCGTGGTTGGCGATTAGGGGTTGGAGGGGTGTGATGGGTGGGGCGGATGGCCGTCCCCCAAGGCCAAGCGCAGGCGAACCAGGAGTTCCGACCGGCTTTCGGCCCCCAAACGACGCCTCATGCGGGCCACGTGGTGTTCGGCGGTGCGCGGTGAAATGTAGATCGCATCGCCTATTTCCCGGTATGTCTTCCCCTCCAGCACAAGCCTGGCCACTTCCTTTTCGCGCGCGCTTAGTCGGGAAGCCGCCGTCGTTTGCGGGGTCCCTATCCCCGCAGGTGGGTTCCGGGTACTATCCGGCTGGGCCGCGCCGCCTTGGGGATGGATGTCCCGCGCGCACGCCAGCAACTTCACCATGTCCCGTCGCTCATCGGCCCTTGCGGCGGCGTGCCCCGCCAGGCGGGCGCCTTCCCATGGCATACCGACGGCGGCCAGCCCGCGGGCCGCTGCCTCGACGTCGGGAGCCACGAAGCGCCCGGCGAGGACCGCCACCCAGGCTTTGCCGCCGGAAGCCAACACAGCCGCGTAGTGGCTGTGTCCCGAAGCCCGCATCAATGCGGCGGCGTGTGGTGCCAACCCAGCCGGGTTCTCGCTCAGCAGAGCGGCTTGGACTGCTGCCCAGTGCATGGGCACCGACCACAACACCGGGTTGCCCAAGCGGTCAAGCAATTCCCAGGCTCCCTGCAGGTAGTGCGCAACGCGGCCGGTTTCGCGCAGGCGGGCAGCAGTGATGAGCACTTCGCCCCACGGCAGGAGGCTGTACAGATCCACCGAGACGTGCATCATGGCCTCGCGGGCACGGTCCCAGGCCAGGACCAGTTCGTGGACCTCGCCTCCCCGGCGTGCCAGGCCGAGCTCCAGGGCAGCGAGAAGGAACCGGTCCCTCGGAGCCAGGTCCCAGTGGTTGGCCTTGACGGCCTCGTTGATGGCCAGTTTGGCTTCGTCCGGTTCGTCCAGCTGCATGGAGCACCACGCCTGCAGCAAGAACAACCGCGGCCTCGCGGAATCGCCGCCCTGGCCCGCTGCCAGTGCGGACTTGAGCACGGTGTGTGCCACCGCAGGCTCGCCGCTGTGCAGCGCACAGAGTGCAGCCAGGACAGCAGGGACCTCGGGCATCGGCGCTGCCACACCCGCGGCGTTCATCGTGTCCGAGGCCCGGATCAGCTCCGGAAGACCTGATTCCGGCGAGGGACCGAGCGTTTGGCGCAGGCCCCCGCCCATCAGGGATAGGGCCACGGCGAAGAGAGTTGGCGACCCCGGCGACCGGTCACCGGCCAGGAAGTCGTTGGCACCTGCGACGTCCCCCGATCCGATCATGGCGAGTGCCGCCAGCGGTGCCGAGGGGCCTATCCGGTCCGGCCCCAGCCAACGGTACGTATCGGCGCTGCGGGACAGCATCCCACGCTGGGCCCACACAGCCGCTGCCACGTCCACTCCCAAGCGGACCTCCGGCGGTTCGGGCATGGCCAGCAAACGGTCCACCAACCGGCCCGCGGCGTCGAGGTCTCCAATCGCCGCCGCAGCCTGCGCACGACGCGCCGCCTTGGGCATTTCCGTCGCTCCCGAGAGCAGGGACTCCGAAAACAACGACGCGGCCAATCCGGGTTCAGTTTCCAGGGCTTGGTCCGCCGTTTCCTCAAGCTCCGCTGCCACCCGATCATCCTGCAGTCCGCCCTGGGCCAGCTCGCGTGCCAACTCGCCCAACGGCAAACCACGTGCGACGTACTTGTCCACCAGTTCCCGCTGCAGCGCATGGATGGTTGCCCTCGGAGTGGCGTTCAACAGGGCGTGCTGGGCCGTGCCCACCAAGGACCCGTCGGGCAGCAACAAACCGGCCTCCGTCGCCGTCTTCCGCAACTCCGCAAGGTCGTTGCGACGGTCCAGGGCGTCAGGCAATAGCGATGGCACGCTGAATCCCACGGCCAATGCCAACAGCAGCTCACGGACAGCCGCAGTGGTTCCCTCCACTCTTGGCTCCCTGCCGGTTCTCGGCTCGAGGCCCTGCCCGCCGGGGATATGGTCCTGCGCTCCGGGTGTATGGCCGTGCTCCTCCACGCCTAGGCTCCCGGGACTGTGGGGCTCGGGTTGGCCTCAGTTGCAGGAGGAGGGGCCGGTTCCGTCACGGGATCCGATGGCACAGGATCCTGGGTGGCGGGAGGCAGTGGCGCCTGGGTTGTTGGCTCTGGTGCCGGCGTTGTGGGCGCGGGCGTGACCGGGTCCGGCACAGTGGTGGGCGGTGGGTCAGCCGGCGTCGTCGGCGGCTGGGTGACCGGTGGCTGGGTGGCCGGTGGCTGCGTAGTGGGCTCCGGCGTGGGCCCACTGGCCGCGCCGCCCGGGGCAGTGGGAACCGGCGCCGAGGTTCCCGGGGCTGAAGTACCCGGCGCCGTACTGCCTGCTACCGGGATTCCCGGCGTCGCTGCGCCGGGAATGCCTGGGGCCGGAGCAGCCGCACCACTCCCGGCTCCCGGCGCCCCCGCGACAGCGCCGCTCCCGGATCCAGCAGTACGCTTTTGTCCGGAATTCCCCTGCCCTCCTCCAAGGTTGCCACGGTCTGCGCTGGCGTCCAGGCCCCGCCGCGGCTGGCCATTCACGGGGGCCGCAGCAGCCGGGTCGCCCGAAGCGCCACCGGACTGTCCCCCGCCCGCTTGGGTGCCGCCGTCGCGCATCACATCTGCGCCCTGGGCCGCGAACATGGACAGCAGTCCCGCCCCATCGGGGGTTTGCGCCGCAGTGGCAGTGATGACGGTCAGAACGGTGGCGGCGGCCGCCGCGGCAGCTGTCATCCTCATCCGGGATCGCGGCGCGTGGCGACCAGGCCTGGACGTGCCTGCTGCCGCCTGCTTGAGCGCGGACAGCGCCGTGCGTCCATGCACGACGCCGGGCCGCGCCACCCCGGCGACGGCCAGGCTGCGGAGGCCGGGCACGGCAGGGACCGACGCCGGTGCGGAGCCAGCCCCACCATCCGCTGCCGGCAACGTGGAATTGCCGGAAACAGCGGCACTGGCTGAAATGGCCGCGCCCAGGCAGATCGACGATTTCGGATCAGCATCCACCGCGACGGGCCGTTCAAGTTCCGCCGAAACCAACTCGGCCACGAGCGGAATACGCGACGATCCGCCGATCAACAAAACGGCGGTCAAGTCCTCGGGTTCCACGCTGACGGCCTGCAGGCTGCGCAGCAAGGCATCCAACGTGTCGTGGACATGCTGCTGGATCATCGCCTCGAATTCGGACCGGACCAGCCGGATGGCCGCCTGCATGCCCGGAAACGCAACGGAAATGCTGGCCTCGCTGTCCAGGGAGAGGGCTTCCTTGGCTTCGCGGCATTCCCTCTTCAGCCGGGACAAAGCTGCGAGGGTGGCGGGATCGTCCGCGTCCAGAGCACTGATGGCGCCGCCAAGGTGAGCCACCACGTGACGCAAAACAGCGGCGTCGAAATCGGCGCCGCCCAAGGTTTCAATGCCATCCGGATGGCCGATCAATTCGAAACGACCGGCTCCGGCCTTGCGGAGTATGGCGGTATCGAAGGTTCCGCCGCCGAGGTCGTACACCGCGATGGTGCTGCCGTCCTCCACCCTCGTTTGGGAGGCATAATGCAGGGCTGCGGCCTCCGGCTCGCTGATGAGGCGGACGTCGCCCAGACCCACGGAAATGAGGGCCGCGAGCACCACGGACGTACGGTGCCGGCCCCAGGATGCCGGATGCGTCATGACGATCGACGTGGCGGGGCTGCCCTCGCGCTCCTCGGCCTTGGCCGAAACCCACCGGGCCAGGGTGGCGAACACGTCTTCCGGCGCCAGCCAGTCGTCCCCCACGGCCATGGGAACGGAGTCGCCAATGCGCCGTTTGAACTCCCGCACCATGCGTCGTGGATCGTCCAGGCCGCGGCGCTCAGCAGCTTCGCCTACAAGAATCCGGCCGTCCTCCGCATAGTAGAGAACAGACGGTACAGCGCTTCCGTGGAGTCCAAGAGGAAGGACTTCCGGGGCACCGATGGAACCCTGGCCGGGCCTGAGCACGGCTGCCGCGGTGAAACTTGTCCCGACGTCAATGGCGAGAACATAGCTCATGGTTACCTCGAAAAAGAACATGGCATGGCGCATGCGGTCTTCATCACAAGCGGGTTCAAAACAAGGTAACACTTGCCTTCGGCAGGCAACAGCTTAATTTTTTGGGCCTCACCCGGCCTTTCCCAATCGATAGTCGACTCGTTGGAGAAAGCCCAGTTCAGGCCGCTGGGAGGCCTAGAGTCCGGAGTAGGAGTGCAATCCGTTGAAGACCGTGTTCACCAAGGTGAAGTTGATGATCACGCAGGCGTAGCCCACAATCGACAACCATGCGGCACGGGTTCCGGTCCATCCGCGGGTAGCCCGGGCATGGAGGTAGCCCGCGTAGACAACCCAGATCACGAACGTCCAGACTTCCTTCGGGTCCCAGCCCCAGAAACGTCCCCACGCCTTCTCGGCCCAGATGGCACCGAACATGAGAGTGAACGTCCAGCCCACGAAGGCCACCGTATTGATGCGGTAGGACAGGTTTTCCAGGCTCAGCGCGTTGGGTACCACACGCATGAAGGCGAGGTTGTCCGCGCCGTCCGCGGCAAGTTTCTTCTCGCGGTACGACTGCAGCAACTGCAACGCGGACATGGCGAACGTCAGGGTGAACAGCGCCGAGGACAACACGGCGATGGAGACGTGGATGATCAGCCAGTAGCTCTGCAGCGCCGGCACCAGGTGGCCAACGGGAGTCCAGAAGGCCACGGAGGCCGCAACCAGCATGATGATGGCCAGGCCGATCACGAACGTCCCGAGGAAGCGCAGGTCGCGACGGATGAGGGCGATCAGGAAAACAGCCACGGCCACGAAGGCGCCAGTGGTGAGGAACTCGTACATGTTGCCCCACGGCACGCGGCCTGCCCCGAGCGCACGCGTCACGACGCCTGCCGCATGGATCAGCACGCCGAGGATGGTCAGGGCCACCGCGACGCGGGCGGGTGCACGGCGTTCGCCGCCGTACTTCATGTCGCCTGCCGCCGTGGCTTCGGAAACGGTAGTGCCCGACGTCGGACGCTCGCCACGGTCCGCCGGTCCGGCGGCGTCCGAGGCACCCAGGCCAACCCGGCCGGCGGCGACTGCCACCTTCCCGGCCGTCGCGCTGGCGGCGGCCTTCAAGTCGACGGCCCGGAGCGTCTTGCTGCTCTTCGCCAGGTCCCACGCGAACGCGATGAACGCCACGGTGTACGTGCCGGCGGCCAGCAGCATGAACAGCTCGCTGTACTGGCCCAGGGTTTCGTTGATAGCGGGCATTACTGGTCCTTCAGGGTTGGGGAAGAGACGGAGTGGGAAGATTCGGTGGTGTCGGCCACCCGCCATTCCCGGGCGAAGAGTTCGCGCAACGCTGCGGCTTCACCGGCAAGGCGGTGGTCTTCGCCTCGTGCCAGCAGGCCGTATTCCACCATGGTCCGGCCGTCCTGGTGGGTTCCGGTGCGGACCCAGACGCGGCGCCGTCCGATGTACAGGGACATGACCAGGCCGCCGACGGCAAGCAAGCCGAAAATCAGCGCGTACAACTGGCCCGGATTGTGGTGGATGTCCACACCTACGTACTTCTTGACGCTGTCAAAGGTGATGCTGCCCTTGCCTTCGGGCAGGGTGGCCGTCTGGCCCAGCGCCAGGACGATGCCGCCGGCGTCGAGTTTCCGGCCGTTCAGCTGGGTCAGGTCCTTCACGTCCAGCTCAAAAACGTTCTGGGGCGTGCCCTTGTCCAGGCCCAGGTCACCGTAGTAGGAGTCCAGGTTCAGCTGCGGGTTGGCCAAGGCAGGGTCGGCACTGAACGAGATCCCCTGGTCTGTCTCGAAGGCCGTGGGCAGGAAGAAGCCGTTGAAACCAAGCTGGTCCGGCTTGCCGTCCGGAACCTTGATGACCACCGACGAGTAGTAGTTGGCACCCTGGACCTTCGCGGTTACCGGGCCTTGGAAGGCGATGTTGCCGTCGCCGTCCCGGACAGTGACCACGGGCGCATAGCCATTGCCCGTGAGGTAGAGGCTGGTTCCGCCCAAGGAAATGGGATCGTTGACCTTGAGCGTTTCCTTCTGTTCGGCGGCGTCCGGGTTCTCCTTGGTGGTGACGTCGGCCGTGTAGTCGATCGGCTGGCCGGCCTTGTTGGGCGACTCCCTGTCGAAGGTGGCCTGGAACTTGTCCAACCGGACGGAATAGGGCTGCAGCCAAGCGCTTTGGAAGTTGGTTCCCGGCGAGAACTGGTCGTAGCCCACCAAGGTGTTCACGAACGTTTCGCCCTCCACCAGGATCCGCTGGCCGCTGTAGCCGAACAGGCCACCGATGGCCACGGAGACCAGTACGCCGATCAACGAGGTGTGGAACACGAGGTTCCCCACTTCCTTCATGAAGCCACGCTCGGCACCCACGCTCGGCAGGGCGCCGTCCGCGTCCCGTACGTCAACGCGGTAGCCGCGCTTCTTGAGCAGCCCGGCGGCATCGGTGATGGCTTTCGACGCCGGGATCCCGGCGTCGGCGGGCAGCACCAGGGTGCCGTACTCCGGCAGCCGGGACAGGCGCTTGGGCGTGCGCGGCGGCTGGGACTTCATGGCCTTGTAGTGCGCGATGGCGCGCGGCGTCACGCAGCCGATCAGCGAGATGAACAGCAGAAGATAGATGGCCGAGAACCACGCCGACGAGTAGACGTCGAACATCTGCAGGGCATCAAGGAACGGCCCGAACGTGGGGTTGTTCTTGATCCAGTCCGTGACAGTAACCGGGTTCGCCGGACGCTGCGGAAACAGCGAACCGGGAACTGCCGCAATGGCGAGCAGGAGCAGCAGGAACAGCGCGGTCCGCATGCTGGTGAGCTGCGTCCAGGCCCAGCGGAGCATGCCCAGGATGCCAAGCGTGGGCAGCGCGGCATCGGACTTGGCCTTCTTCAGCTTGTCCTCGCCGGGGTTGGCGCCCGAACCAGGCGATTTCTTCTTGGATTTCACGGACTCGCTCATCAGATCGGCAACTTCACATCGGTTTGGAACCAGTACTGCAACTCAGTCACCCAGTGGCCCCACACGCCGGTGGCCATCAGGATGCCGAGCAGAATCAAAATGCCGCCGCCAATCCGCTGGATCGCCAGGCGGTGCGTGCGGAAGAAGGACATCACTCCCATGCCCCGGCGGACGGCCAGGGCAATCAGCAGGAACGGAACTCCCAGGCCCAGGCTGTAGACGAACGCCAGCAGCGCGCCCTTTGCCGCCGATGATCCCCCGGACATGCTCAGGAGTTGCACTGCGGAATACGTTGGCCCAATGCACGGTGCCCAGCCCAGCCCGAACGTCAGCCCCAGGAGAGGGGCGCCCCACAGCCCGGCGGGGGGTTTGGCGTGGATCTTCGCGTCGCGTTGGAACCATGCGAACCCGCCCATGAAGACGATGCCCATGATGATCACCAGGACGCCCAGCAATTGCGTGATCCAGGCGTTCTGCGGCCCGGTGAGCAGCGTGCCCAGCTGGCCGAAAGCCCCGCCCAGCAGGACGAAGATCACCGAGAATCCGAGGACGAACAGGCCAATGCCCACCAGCATGCGCCCACGCCGCTGCTTTTGGAGGTCCACGCCGCTCAGTCCGGTGACGTAGCCAAGGTAACCGGGCACCAGCGGCAGGACGCACGGGGAGAGGAAGGACACAAGCCCCGCCAACAAGGCCACTGGCACGGCCAGGAGCAATGATCCGTTGAGGATGGTCTCGGCAAAGGGACTGTTCATGGTTGTTACTCGGCCACTGCGGACGTGATGAGGGCCTTCAAGGTGCTCTTTTCGATCTCGCCCAGCACGCGGGAGGCAACCTTGCCGTCCTTGTCCAGCACAAGGGTGGTGGGCACTGCGTTTGGCGGAACGATGCCGGACACTGACAGCAGTACGGCGCCGTCCTTGTCATTGAAGCTCGGGTACGTGAGGTTGAAAGTCTTGTCGAAGGCTTCGGCGGTCGCCTTTTCGTCGCGAAGGTTGACACCGAAGAACTGCACGCCCTGGTCCTTGAACTCCTGATGGAGGGCCTCCAACTGCGGAGCTTCAACACGGCAAGGGGCACAGGCGGCGAACCAGAAGTTCAGGACCGTCACCTTTCCCTTGAGGACGTCCGGAGTTACAGCGGTTCCGTCGAACAAGGTGCCCTTGAGTGCCACCGGTGCGCTGCGATCGGCCTTCGCGAACTCGGTCACCGATCCGTCGCCCGCGACGTAGTTCTTGTTGTCGCCTTTACGGGCTTGGTCAGCGAGGGAATCCGGCTGGGCGCAGGCCGAGAGTCCCATGGTGAGTCCGGCCAGCAGGACCCCGCCGGCGGTGATTGCGCCTCGACGCGAGATGTTCTTCTTATCCATGGTTCGCTTTCATGCTCCCGGCGTGCTGGCGGCACCGGGCAGGAGTACGGCGGCCGGTTCGCTGTAGTCGACGCGGGTAACCTTGCCATCGTCGTCGAAAACCAGTGAGGTGAGGGACGCCAAAGTGCACTCACGCTTTCGCGGATCGTGCGCCAGGCTGCGGCCTTCCGCTGACAGCCGGGTGGCCCAAATGGGCAACTGGTGGCTGACGAGGATGGCTTCCGCTCCGTCGCCGCCGAGCTCGATGGCTTTGAGACGGGCGTCCTGGACTGCGGCGATGACGCGGGCAGCCTGCTCCTTGTAGGGCTCGCCCCAGGAAGGCCGCAGTGGATTGCGGAAGTAGTACCAGTGTTTGGGTTTCAGGAACTCGCTGCGCGTAGGATGCAGGCCCTCGAAGTGGTTCTCGGCTTCGATAATGCGGGGATCCGTGGTGATTTCCAGTCCCATCGCCTCAGCCGTTGGTTGGGCTGTTTCCTGGGCACGCGTCAGCGGCGATGCCACCAGGTGGACAATCCTGGCGCCCTGCTCGGCGCGCACCACAAAGTGCTCGGCCAGCATGCGGGCCATCTCCCGGCCCCGCTCGGAGAGGTGGAATTCAGGCAGCCGGCCATACAGGACGCCATCGGGGTTATGGACCTCGCCATGGCGAAGCAGATGGACAGTTGCTTGGGGCATGTTTACCAGTTTCTCAAAGATGCGGGGCGATCTGAAATCTTCTACCGCTAGTAGAACTCAAAGTTTTCCCAAAATGTTCCGGCAAGTTGGAATAAAAGATGCATATGCATGTTTATACTAGTCACGAAGCTCGGTTGACGCTTCAAGTAAAGAGCTTGTCCAGTCGACCGGGTAAGCCCAACGATCCACCCCTACCCATAGGAGCAACACCATGATGACCCTTCCCGCCAACGTCACCACCGGCACCTGGACCCTCGACGCTTCCCACAGCGAGATCGGCTTCACCGTCCGCCACGCCGGCATCAGCAAGGTCCGCGGCCAGTTCAAGGACGCATCCGCCACCCTGGAAGTCGGCGAAACGCTGACGGATTCCAAGGTCACCGCCACCATCCAGACTGCCAGCTTCGATTCCGGCGACGTCAACCGCGACGGCCACGTCAAGGGCGAGGACTTCTTCGACGTGGAGAAGTTCCCGGAAATCACCTTCGTTTCCCGCCACGTCAAGGCCAACGGTGACAGCTTCGACCTCGTGGGCGATCTCACCATCAAGGGAGTCACCAAGGAAGTTGCCATCGAGACCGAATTCAACGGTGTGGCAGTGGACCCGTTCGGCAACACCCGTGCAGGCGTCTCCGGTGAAACCACCATCAGCCGCAAGGAGTTCGGCCTTACCTGGAACGCCGTCCTGGAAGCCGGCGGCGTCCTGGTCAGCGACAAGGTAGTGATCAACCTCGAACTCGCCTTCATCGCACCGGCTGCTGCCTAGTTTTTTCGCTGCTGCCCGACGGACGGCGCCCCTGCCCACCATCACGGTGCGGGGGCGCCGTTTCGCATCACCCGAAGCCACCCGTCCATTGTTCGGAAAACACCCCGTATTTGGCTGCCTGTTGGCCCCAAATTTCCTATGCAACCTTCAACCCGCGGTCTACAGTGATGCCATGAGTAACCCAGACGAAGCACCACAGCCTCAGCAGCCCGGCTCCGAGCCACAGCAGCCCGGCAATGTTCCTCCTGCGGGTTACCAGCCTCCGCAGGGCTACCAACCACCCCAGGGCTACCAGCCGCCGTCGCAGCCGGGCCAGTACCAGCAGCCAGGCCAGTACCAGCAGCCGCAATACCAGCAGCCAGTCCCCGGCCAGCCTGGGCAAGGCCAGCAGGGTGGTTTCCACTTCGAAATGCCCACCGACGGACCCCGCAACTTCAACGACGTCCTTCCCCAAGGCGGATTCTCCGGCATCTTCAAGGTCCAGGGGCTGCCCATCGAACTGAAGGTGTCCTACTTCATCTGGGTGATCTCCGGACTCCTCGGCTTGCTCTTCGGCTTGATTGGGCTCTTCGCCATCGTCGCGGCCTTCGCCTTCATTCCCGGGTTGGCGGCAGTCGCGCTGATCCTGCTCATCATCACCCTCGCCGTCGCCGCGGCCCAGGTTGTGCTGGCAATGAAGATGAAGGAAGGCAAGGAGTGGGCACGCCTGGCCCTCACGGTGCTTGCAGCCGTGTCACTGCTGCTCGCCATCTTCGGCTCCATCAACATGGGCGGTCCCAGCGCAGGCCTTGGCAGCAACTGGTTCGGCTTCACCGTCAGCCTGGTGGCCGTAGTCCTCATGTGGCTCCCGAACTCGCAGCTCTGGTTCAAGGCCGTCAAGGGCACCGCCTGACGCAAAACGCAAGTATCGCCGTCGTGCATTGCCACGGCGCCGCAGAAGGCCGCGGACGTCCCCCGGGACCCGCGGCCTTCATCATGCAGGCGTACGGGCATGTACGCCTGCATGATGATTTCTCCAATCACGGGAAATTCCTGCGTGTGATCCCCCATACCGCCGGGAGGCTGGGGGTACGGTGGACTCAGAACCACGCTGGGGGCACTTTGTCTTGTTGGTCCCAGCAGCCGTGCAGCAGTCGAACAAGCAAAGGAATGCCATGAGCAACCCTCCCTACCCGCCGTCAAACCCGGGCGACTCCACTCCGGAGCAGCAGGGGTCCCAGCCTTCGGCACCGCAATACGGCCAGCAGTCCGAACCCAACGCTCCGCAGTACGGCCAGCCGTCCGCGCCACAGTACGGGCAGCAGTCGCAACCCAACGCTCCCCAGTACGGGCAGCAGTCCGCGCCGCAGTATGGGCAGCAGGCCCCTCAGTTCGGACAACAGACCACACCGTATGGCCAGCAGCAGGGCTCCCCCTACGGCCAGGCCGCCCCGCAGTATGGCCAGGACACCAATTGGCCAAGCCAGCAGCCGGGCCCCAGCACTGTTCCGCAATTGGTCAACGTCTCGTTCTGGATGATCCTCGCAGCTGGCGTCCTGACGTTGGTCGGGATCCCGCTGACCATCGCTTTGCTCAACTCCAGCGAGGGCCAGGAGATGATCGAGCAGGCCCTGCAGCAACAGGGATCGCAGGGCGCGGGAATTTCCGTGAGCAGCATTGTGGGCGTCGCAGTTACGTCCGTCGTGATTATTTCCCTCATCATGGCCGGGCTTTACGCCTTGGTTGCCTTCAAGGTTCGCCAAGGCAAGAACTGGGCAAGGATCCTGGGAACCGTCCTGGCCGCGATCTCGCTCCTGGGCTTGACGCAGATCGGGCTCGGCACCATCACCATCTTGCTGGGAGTAGCGGCGATCGTCCTGCTGTACCTGCCGGCATCGGCACCGTACTTCCGCAAGCAGCAGGCCTTCGGCAACCCGTACCAGAACCCGTACGGCCGCTGAACCGCGGAAGGAACTGATCAGCGGGCGTGGACCCGGCGAAGGCTAAACGGCCTGGCCCGGCGTCTGCGCCCGTTGCGCGTGATAGGCAAGGATCTGCAACTCGGTGGCCATGTCCACCTTGCGAAGGTTGACGTGCGGGGGCACCTGCAGGAGTACCGGAGCGAAGCTGAGGATGCTGCGGATGCCGGCCCCGATCACACGGTCGCAGACTTCCTGGGCAACGGTTGCGGGCAGGGCCAGCACCACCATATTGGTGTGCGTGCGCTCCAATACACGTTCAAGTTCGGCCGAGTCGCTGACGCGGAGCCAGCCAACCTCGTTGCCGATCACCATGGGGTCGGCGTCGAAAATCGCCACGACGTCGAAGCCCCTGGACTCGAAGCCGCCGTACCGGGCCAGCGCTTTGCCAAGGTTACCGGCGCCGACGATTGCCACTTTCCAGTCGTGCGTCAGCCCCAAGGCGGCCGCAATGTGGCGGCTCAAGTACTGGACCTCGTAGCCGACGCCCCGGGTTCCGTATGATCCGACGTAGGAAAGGTCCTTGCGCAGCGTTGATGAACTGACGCCCGAGGCCTCGGCCAGCGCATCCGAGGAAACCCGTTCCACGCCCTCGGCCAAGAGGGAGTTGAGCGCACGCAAATAGAGGGTCATCCGGGCCACAGCCGCGGGCGGGATCTGCTTGGCGGCAGGTTCGTTGTCCCCGGTTGTTGCTTCCGGTGACGGTTCCAGCGCAGTCACGGTTTTCTCCATTGCGTCGCTTGTTGTTCCACTCTATGGCCCTTGACCGGGCTCAACAAAAAGGCATTGCGTTCCGCGTGCGGTGGCCTTAACCGTCCAAAGCCTTCTTCAAAATACGCGTGAGGCGCTGCTCATCGATAGTCCAGAAGTCGCGCTGTACGCCGTCCACCAAGAGCACGGGAATCTCCTCGGCGTACCGCTCGCGGAGGGCCGCGTCGTCGTCGATCGATGTTTCGCTCCACTGCACGCCCAAGCCTGAGGTGACGCGCTCGACGGCGGCACGCGCCGCGGTGCACAGGTGGCAGTCAGCTTTGGTGAGGAGGACGACGTCGGGAAGAGGCATGTCTCAACGTTACCGGCTGCACGGGCAGCGCCCATGCGGTGTCCGTCCGTGACGTGCGAAGCGCGAGACACCTGCGATTGACTAGACTCAAGGCATGCCCGACGAGAAGAACGCCGCTGTGCTCGCAGACGCCAAAGTGCCGCAGCACACCGGCGAAGCTGCTTTCTTCGACGTCGACAACACCCTGATGAAGGGCGCGAGCCTCTTCCACGTGGCGCGCAAAATGTACGAACGCAAGGCCTTCACGCTGTCCCAGGCCGCGGGCTTCGCGTGGAAGCAGTTCAAGTTCGTCATGCGTGGCGAGAACATGGAGGATGTCCACGCGGTCCGCGACTCCGCGCTGACCCTGGCCGCGGGTATTTCCGTCGACGACATCAAAGCCCTCGGCGAAGAGGTCTACGACGAAATGATCGAGTCGCGGATCTGGCCGGGCACCAAGGCTTTGGCCGAACAACACCTGCGCGTTGGCCGCAAAGTGTGGCTTGTTACGGCAACGCCCATCGAGGTGGCCACCGTCATCTCCACACGGCTTGGTTTGACCGGTGCGTTGGGAACCGTGGGCGAGATTGAGGACGGCATGTACACGGGCAGGCTCGTCGGCGACATCCTGCACGGCCCGGCCAAGGCAGTGGCCGTCCAACTCGTGGCAGATCGCGAGGGCCTGGACCTCGACCATTGCTGGGCGTACAGCGATTCCGCGAACGATATCCCCTTGCTCACGCTGGTTGGCCACCCTGTGGTCATCAACCCCGATGCCCGCCTGCGGAAGCACGCGCGTGAGAACAACTGGCCGGTGTATGACTTCCGCTCAGGCCGCCGCGCTGCAACCTTGGGCCTCAAGGCTGCCACCGTTGGCGGAGCCATCTACGGCCTGTGGCGCGGATTCAGTCGCTTCCGCACCCCCCGCTAACGGACGCTCTCCCACCAAACCACCCCTTCCCGCGAACCCTCTCCCACCAAACACCCCCTTCCCGCGAACCCTCGCTCACCGTTGCGAGTCCGGCGCTGGCAGCCTGTGGATAACTTCTGCACCCGAGGGCCTTCCTGGGCAACAATGCCCATATGCAAAAACCGCTGCCCGTACCTGCCTTGTTGGCTTCTGCTCCGTTTACGCTCGAAGATGCCAGGGCTGCGGGCCTGGAACATGGGCAGCTCAATAGGCGAATCGCTATCGAGAGTGTCAGCAAGGGAATCTACCGTCCGGCAGGCTGGGACTTCGATCTCGCGGAAGCTGCCCGGTCGCTCTCAGCCGCGAGTCCTGGCGCATGGATCTCTCATGTGACGGCCGCCCGGCTCCACGGCCTATTCCTTCCTCCGTGGCTTGCCGACTCGAATGAACTGCACCTCAGCAAGCCAAGGAAACTCCCCTCGGCACGGCGACGCGGCATCATCGGACACACGGTGGTGGTCGACGACTCCGAAATCGAGTTCACCCAAGGTATGTGGATGAGCACCCGCTCCAGGACGTGGCTGGACTTGGCACGCCGCCTGCCGCTACCGGATCTGGTCTGCGTCGGTGACCAGCTCATTCGAATACCGCGACCAGAGTTTGAAGGACGCGAAACGCCGTTCACTTCAATTGATGCACTGCGGAAGATGCTGGACCGGCACAAGAACCTCCAAGGCGTTGTCCGGGCCCGCGAAGCCCTTGATTTGATGCGAGTCGGCGCCGACTCGGCGCCAGAGTCGATGCTGCGTCTGGCCCTGTTCGACGCTGGGCTTCCCGAACCCGAGCTGCAGATCCGGCTCCGGGTTGACGATCCGTTCTCTCCATCCGCGGACCTCGGCTTTCGCGCGCGGCGCTTGGCAATTCAGTACGACGGCGGACATCACCTTGAGGAGGAACAGTTCTTCAGCGATCGGCGCCGTGACAAGGCCTTCTCAACGGCAGGTTGGACAGTCCTGATCTTCGGAAAGGACGACCTGGTGGACGGCTTCGCCAAGGCGATAGTGAAGATCAAGAGGGCCCTGCGGAACGGCTGGGTGGACCCTGCGGTGGCGTCAGGTTTCGCGCCAGACAGGTGAGAGAGCGACCCGGGGAAGGGGTGCTTTCGTGAGAGAGCGACCCGGGGAAGGGGTGCTTTCGTGAGAGAGGGTCCGGGGGTGCAAAAATGCCCGCCGCCTTGGAGGCAACGGGCATTCACGCTTGGCGAAGTATCTCTACTTCTTATTGCGGCGCTGGTGGCGGGTCTTGCGAAGCAGCTTACGGTGCTTCTTCTTGGCCATACGCTTGCGGCGCTTCTTGATAACTGAACCCACGAAAGTTCCTTACAAACTAGATGAAGGTCCTGTCTGTTGGAACGGATCCGCGGACAAAGCAGCAGACAGTACAACTGACAGATTCTTACAATGACGTAAAACGTTCCTTAACAGGGTACCGCTTCACAGGGGCACCCAATGACCACTGACCGCGAAGCGGACGTTGGCAGGCCTCAGGCGGTCTCCGATTGTCCGTCCACCACGGCACCTTTGAGGTACTGGGCAACGGCTTCCTCCGGAACCCGGAAGGATCGGCCGAACCTGACGGCGGGCATTTCCCCTGAGTGAACCAGTCGGTACACGGTCATTTTGGAAACGCGCAAGACGTCAGCTACTTCAGCCACCGTCATGAAACGCGCGTTCGAGAAGTTAGTCTCTGCGGACATTTCCCATATTCCTTTGCTCTCAGACAGTAAGACACCCCCAGTAGAACGGTGTGCAGATGCTGAGCCATCAAACAACCATGTGCTGGATACTCTAGTGGCTGATGGGGCCAATGTGAAAGTGTTTCCGCGGAAGTGGGACCCTACTCCGGGTCCTACCCAGCCGTTGCCAGACGGCGCTTCCGGGCCGAGGCGGCGAGCTGCTCAAGCACGGACGCGGTGACGTCCCACTCCATGCAGGCATCCGTAACGCTCTGCCCGTAAACCAGTTCCTGCTCCCCCGCCAGCTGCTTGGCAACGTCCAGGTTCTGGGCGCCACCTACCAGGAAGCTCTCCAGCATCACGCCAGCGATGGGGGAAGAAGCACCTCCCTCGAGTTGGGCACCGATTTCCAGGGCAACTTCAGCCTGGCGATGGTGGCTCTTACCGCTGTTGGCGTGGCTGGCATCAACAATGAGGCGCGGGTTGAGTCCCTTCCCGGCAAGCTTCGACGAGGCCGCGGCAACGTCGGCGGCAGAGTAGTTCGGGCCCTTGCGACCACCACGGAGGATCACGTGGGTGTCCGGGTTGCCGGCCGTCGCCACCAAAGCCGCCCGGCCGTCGTCGTCGATTCCCAGGAAGGCTTGCTCAGCGGCAGAGGCGCCGCACGCGTCGATGGCCACCTGGAGGTCGCCGTCGGTTCCGTTCTTGAAACCAATGGGCATGGACAGGCCCGAGGCGAGCTGGCGGTGGATCTGGCTCTCGGTGGTGCGGGCCCCGATCGCACCCCAGGAGACGAGGTCTGCCATGTACTGCGGGCTAATGGGCTCCAGGAACTCAGTAGCGGTGGGCAACCCCAGCGAAGTGACCTGCTTCAGGAAGCCGCGGGCGGCACGCAGTCCGGCCGCGATGTCGTGGCTGCCGTCCAGGTGGGGATCGTTGATGAGGCCCTTCCAGCCAACCGTGGTCCGCGGCTTTTCGAAGTAGGTGCGCATGACCACCAGCAGGTCTTCCTTGTGCTTCTCGGCCTGGCTGACCAAGCGGCGGGCGTACTCAAGTCCTGCCTTGGGATCGTGGATGGAGCACGGACCGACGATCACCAGGAGGCGGTCGTCCACCCCGTCCATGATGGCCCGGACCTGGTCACGGCCACGGTCGACGACGGCAGCCGAGCGGGCGTCCAACGGCAACTCTGCGATGAGCTCTTGGGGCGCCGGAAGCGGCTCGAAGCGTGCAACCCGCAGATTGGAGGTTGCGGGCTGGGCGTTGTCCGAGGTCAACGAGGATTCGGGGGCGATGCTGGTCATTTTCTGGGTCCTGTCCGGGAAACGGAGCGGGCCCCTTTTCAGAACCCGCCGGATATGGCGAAGGGCAGAGAATCATCTCTGCCCTGTTGGCTCTGAAGGAAAGTTGGATGCGTGTCAGTTAGACGCGGGCCCCTCCAGAGCCAACGAAAAATACGCATACCAACGCTTAGTCATAGCCACACCATAACCGCGCAGGTTCACACCCGGCAAATCGTGTCCGTCATGATGACAGCAGCTTGCGCAGGAACTGGAGTTGCTTGATCCAGTGGTGCTCCTGTCCGCCCTCGTGGTTGTTGAAGCGGTACACCTCGATGTCTTTCTCCGGGGATCCGCCAAGGGCGCCGTAGTTGTTGTAGCTCGCGAATACCGTGGAGGGCGGGCAAATATCGTCCATCTGGGCGGCGGAGAACAGCGCGGGAACCGTTGCCGCGCGGCCGAGGTGGACGCCATCGAAGTAGTTCAGCACCGCGAGCATGGCCTCATAGCGGTCCCGGTGCCGCCCCAGGAACGAGGCGATCTCCGGGTAGGGACCCCGCGGCGCGATGTCGATCGCCCGGGGAAAGTCCTGCAGGAAGGGAACGTCGGGCAGCGCGGCGATGACGCCGTCGAGCCTTCCGGCGGCGAGTCCCGCCGTGGCGACAGTAATGCCGCCGCCCTGGCTGATTCCTGCCAGCACCACTTTGGAACGGTCGACGGCGGGATGGCTCTGCGCCGCTTCTACCGCACGGAAGGCGTCCACGTAGACCCGGCGAAAGTAGTAGTCGTCCTGGTGATCGGCGCCTCGGGTCATGAGTCCCGCAAACGCAACGCCACCGGCCGAGGGATGCGGGTCCGGCGTGTCTCCGGAGACGCCGCCGTAGCCCTGGCCGCGGGTGTCCATGATGAAATGCGCGTAGCCGGCCTGCGCCCAGCGGGTGTTCTGGTTGACCAAGCCGCGGCCGCCGGAGTAGCCGATGTACTCCACCAACACGGGAAGCTGCTGTCCGGCCTCAAGGCGCGACGGCAGGTGCAGCCACCCCTTGATTCGATCGCCGCCGAAGCCGGAGAAGGTGACATCGAAGGTGTCGATGACTCCCAGGTAGTTGTCCACGGGTTCGAAGACCGGATCGAGCGGGAGCGCCCGGACTTCGGCGATGGTCCGGTCCCAAAAGGCGTCGAGGTCGGCAGGCGGGACGGCGCTGGAGGTGTAGTCGCGGAGCTGTTCCAGGGGAAGGTCGAAGAGAGGCATGGTCCGTTCCAGGGTCAGGAGTGGGAATTATGGAAGGTGAGGACATCCTACGTCATAGGCGCGTGGTGCCTGTCACAGCGCTTCAACAACCAGGTTTCGGTAGGCCGCCACAAGCGGAGCCATCTGCCGGATGCCAAAGTAGCCGCCGCCAAGTGGCTCATCGCTGGGATCCTCCCAGTCGAACAGGGGCAGTCCGTTGATGGCGAAGGCTACCCGCGGTCCGTCCTTGACCACTTCCATCCGGTAGAAGCCATCGGCGTCGTCCGCGGGCGGCAAAGGATCTGCCCCTTGGGCGACGAGCTCGAATCCGGCACTCTTGCGGAGATTGCAGGTCCTGAACGCCCGCTCCGTGGCGTACTTGTGGCGGAAGTAGGAGACATGGAGGGCGTCCAGCTCCCCGGAATGGTACTGCGGGTAGTGCCCGGTCCGTGGCGCCAAAGACGACGAGAACAGGTCCTCGCCGCCATGGCCGCGGGCCGAGAAAAACACCATGGCCAGGCCCGGTTCTTCCACAGGCCGGAACTCCCAGCTGATCCGGACGCGATCCGGTAGCTTCTCCGGGCACCACAGCGTCCAGTGGGCGTGATCGCCGTACTCCTCTGCATCGAGCGAGCCCGAAAGCAGCAGGGCCCCTCCCCCTGCCAAGGCGGCACCGCCGTCCACCGCCGGAGCCGCCCCCGGGCCGCCGTCGTCGTACGTTCCGAACAGAACCGGCCCCTCGGGCACCCAGGTGGCCACATCCTCGGGTCCGCGCAGGGGGTTGGCGTAGATCAAGCGCGCACTCCCGCGCTCACCGTGGCGGCCAGACCGTAACCCAGGGACTCCAGTTGCGCGGCCACGTGGGCAGCAATGAGGCGCGCACCCTTCTCATGGAAATGCGTGTTGTCCTCCAAGCCGCCCACCCAATGGGCGTGCTCGCCGGGCGCGAAATGGAAGAACAGTTCCTTGGAGCGCTCCTCCCCAAGATCCTGGTACAAGGCGCGGGTCCACTCGTTGAGGTCGATGATGTCCAGTCCCAGCTCGCCTCCGAGTTCACGCACGACGGCGGGAAACTCACCGAGCGTCTGCTCCAGCACACCGGACGCAAAGTGCCGGCGTTCCACCGAAGTACAAAGAATCGGCATCCCGCCCTTCGAGCGCACTTCAGCGATCATGCGCTTGAGGTTCTCCGCGTACCCTGCCCGGGCCGCCAGGTGCGCACGCTTCTGGTCGTTGTGGCCGAACTGGATCAGGACGAGGTCCCCTTGGCCAACCTGGTGCAGCAGCTGGTGCCAGAGACCTTCCTCGCGGAACGATTCCGTGGTGGCACCACCCTTGGCGTAGTTGTGGACGGCAGCCCACCAGTACGTTTCGGGCGCCAAGTGCGCACCCCAGCCGCTCATCGGATATTCGTAGCTGGGGCAGGCGGCCACAGTGGAGTCGCCCGCGAGGAGGATTTTCATGGTTTGTCCTTGTCTGTGGTCTCAGCCCTTGACGGAACCGATCAGCATTCCCTTGGCGAAGTGCTTCTGGAGGAAGGGGTAGAAGATGAGGATGGGCAGGGTGGCCACGACGATCACGGCAAACTTCACGCCTTGTTCCGGCGGAATGTACGTCGGGTCAACGTTGCCGGTGCCGAGCAGGTCTGACGCCGCCGTGACTTGGCGGAGGTACATCTGCAGGGTCCACATGTTGTTGTCACTCAGGTACAGCAGAGGGGACATGAAGTCGTTCCAGATGCCCACGGCGTAGAACAGCGCAAAGGTGGCCAGCACCGGTTTGGACAGCGGCAGCAGGATGCGCCAAAGGATCCCGATTTCCGTGGCACCGTCCATCTTGGCCGATTCCTCCAGCTCCGCCGGAAGCTCCTGGAAGAAGTTCTTGATGATGATCAGGCTGAACGGGTTGATCGCCGCCGGCAGGATGAGCGCCCAGTACGTGTTCAGCAGGCCAAGGTCCTTGACCAGCAGGAACGTGGGGATCATGCCGCCGGAGAAGACCATCGCGAAGACCACCAGGGAGAGGATCAACTTCCGGCCCCGGAGCCCGCGCTTCGCCAGGGGGTAGGCCATGGTCACCGTGAGCAGCAACTGGATCAGCGTGCCCACCAGCGTGACCAGCACCGTCGTGAGCAGGGCCTTGGTGAAGGCCGGCGTGGAGAAGATGTACTCATAGGAACCGAGGCTGAATTGCTCGGGCCAGATGAAGAACGGCCGGCGCGTGATCTCCGCTTCGGTGGCGAAGGACCCGGCCATGACGTACACGAACGGCAGCAGGGTGATGACCCCGATCAGGGCCAGGAACACGTAGTTGGCAGCGTCGAAGATCCGGCCGCCGCGGGTGTTGTGAATCTTCATTAGAACAGTCCGCTCTGGTTGAAGCGCTTGGACAGCCAGTTGGTGCCGAAGATCAGCACGATGCCCACCAGGGACTTGAAAAGCCCGACGGCGGTGCTGTAGCTGTATGCGCCTTGGGTGATGCCCACGAAGTACACGTAGGTATCGAAGACGTCGGCCACGCTGCGGTTGAGTGCGTTGGTCATGAGGTAGATCTGCTCGAATCCGGTATTCAGCATCTGTCCGATCGCCAGGATGAGCATCACGATGATCGTGGAGCGGATTCCGGGCAGGGTGATATGCCAGACCCTGCGGAACCTTCCCGCTCCGTCGATGATCGCGGCCTCGTACTGGTCCTGGTCAACGGTGGCCAAGGCCGCGAGGAAGATGATGGTTCCCCATCCGGTGTTCTTCCAGATTTCCTGGAGCACGATCAACGGCCGGAACCAGTTCGGATCCGAGAGGATGTCGATGTTGGTGCCGAACAGGCCATTGACGAACTGGAACAGCGGGCCGATGTCCAGGGCAAAGAGAAGGAAGCTCAGCGAGGCCACGATGGTCCAGGACAGGAAGTGCGGAATGTACACAAGCGTCTGGACGGTGCGCTTCAGGATCGAAAGCCGGACTTCGTTGAGCAGCAGGGCCAACACAATGGTCAGCGGGAAGGCGATGCCCAGGTTCAGGAAGGCAAGGATCAGGGTGTTGCCAAGGAGCCGCGGGAAATCCGGGTTCGCGAAGAAATCCGTGAAGTTCGTGACGCCCACCCACGGGCTGCCGTTGACGCCCAGGAAGGGAACGTAGTCCTTGAACGCGATGGACACCCCGTACATGGGTCCGTAGCGGAAGATCGCGAAGTACAGAACTCCCGGCAGCAGGAGCAGGTAGAGCCACTTGTAGTGCGCGAAGTGGACGGCGAAACCGCGCCGCCGCGCCGGGGCGGGCGGCTGCGTGGCCGCCCGCTCCGGAGCTTTGGCGTCAACAACCGGCGCTGTCACTTCTTGTTGTCCTGCCAGAGCTTGTTGATTTCTTCCTTGACCTTGTCACCGCCGCTGGTGTTCCACAGCTTGATGGCGTCCTTCAGGCCTTGCTCGTCGATCTGCCCGGCTAGGTACTTGATCCTGGCATCGGCCACGATGTTGTCCAACTGTGCACCCTTGGCGACGTAGGTGGGCGAAACGAAGGCAGCCGCCGGGTTGTACACGGCGCTCTTGACGTCCTCGGCCATGACCTTTACGCGATCGTCGAAGACCTTCTGCTCATACTCGGAAGGCTGCTTGACGGCGTAGAAGTTGTTGCCCGTGACGTTGGTACCCAGCTGGGCGTAACTCTTGATGTCTGTGTTGACCACCTTGCCCTCGGGGGTCTCGGGCTTGATGGTGGCGGCGAGGTTGTTGTCCACCGTAAAGTTGACGCCTTCGATGCCGTTGTTCAGCAGCACAGCAACTTCCTTGCTGTTCATCTTGTCCAGGAACTGCAGCACGTTCTTGAGCTCACCTTCGGTGCGGACGCTGGACTTGGGGATGGCCAGGAAGCCCGAGTAGCCGTCGGTGGGGTGGGCGTGCAGCTCTCCGTCGGGACCCTTGAGGCTGCCAACGAAGCCCACCTTGTTCTGGAAGTCATTCGGGTTGGCCTGCTTGAAGAGGTTGATCAGCACGCTGACGCGGGAATCGACGTCCACGATGATGCCGCCCTTGCCGTTGAAGAACGGCTCGTTCCACTTGGTGCCGTCGAAGGTAGCGAAGTCCGGGTTGATGAGCTTCTCATCAACCATCTTCTTGATGAAACGGTCGGCTTCAAGGAACTCGTCCGTTTCGAAGCTCGGCACCAGCTTGCCGTCACGTTCGGTCCAGCGGTTGCCCGCCCCGAACCACGTTTCGATCATGTCGTAGGGGCTGTTGGTACCCAGTGCGCCCCACTTCGGGATGGTGATGCCGTAGGTATCGTTCTGGCCGTTGCCGTCAGGATCCTGTTCGGTGAAGGCTTTGGCCACTTTGTAGAGGTCCTCGACCGTTTCGGGTGCCTTGAGGCCCAATTTGTCCAGCCAGTCCTGGCGGAACATGACCGCCGCACGGATCGGGTTGCGGGCCCGGAACACGCCATACACCTTGCCGTTGACGCTGGCATTCTGTTCCACTTCCGGGAACGTGGTCTTGAGGTTCGGGTAGTCCTTGAGCTTGTCGGTGAGGTCCCAGAAGGCTCCAGCCTCTGCATTCTTCACGAAGCCGGGCGACTTGCTCTGGACCACCAGCACCTGCGGGATCTCAGAGGACGCCAAGGTGATGTTCATCTTGTCCTCATAGGAGGAGTTCGGCGTCCACGTGATGTTGACGTCCTTGCCGGTCAGTTCCTCAAGCTTCTTCTGCACAGCGCCATCGGCCGACGGCGGCTGGGCTTCGAGGAAGGGCGCCATGATGCTGACGCTCTTCAGGTCGGCGGCCGGCGCTTCGCCTCCGCCACACGCTGTGAGGGCCAGCGCGGCCGAAACAACGACGGCGGCTGCGAGGGTTGGTTTTCTACGGTTCATGATGTTCCTTTTCCACTTCTGCGGGGTTGGTGTCCGTCGGTTCTGTTTCGGCCTGAACTCCGTGGAACCTTTTGATGGTCCATAGATGCTGGCCTTGATTGTCTTGATACGTTTCAGTCATGCCCACGCCAGCGGCATTGCCTGAGGCATCGAGGAACCCCTGGACGTCGAGGGAGCGATGCAGGATGTGGCTCCTGGCGGGGTGGGCGTTACGCAAGGCTGGCCTCCTTGGAGGTGTTGGCGGCGGGAACGGCTGGCTGATCGCCGGATTCCGGGGCCGCCAGCGAATCGTCGTTTGCCGTGAAGAACCTGTCGCACAGCCACCCCGTGACGTACAGCCAGGCTCCTACGCCGAAGAACGGCAGCAAGCCCGGAACCGAGCGGCAGGCAAAAACCGCGGCAGCAGTGACGAACAGGAGGACCGCGGTCCCCGCCAGGTGGCGCATGGTGAAACGGGAAGCCATGAGGAAGTACTGCGCCAGCGGCAATTCATAGCGGGCAAACATCGGAAAGAGATGGCAGACCGCCCCCGCGGCAAACAGCATGGCCAAAAGGACCGCCACGGAGGCGAACTGCGAGCCGAGATCCCGACCCGCCGAGAAGTAGCCCCAATTCAAGAACAGCGCTGCCGCAACCAGCAACACCGGTACACCCAGCGCATTGCCCTTGCCGAAGTTCCTGAAGTACTCCCTGCCGAAGCGCCGGAACAACGGTGTGGCGCCGCCCCGGACCTTATCCCTGACCAGGATGTGGGCTGCCGCCGTGCTTGGCCCGATGCCAAAGACCACGCCACCCAGGAGCGTGAATGCGATCCAGAGGATGTTCAGGCAGGCGATCCACAAGAGTGTGTCGAAGAACGTGTAGGCCCGGAAGCCGAAAGCGCCTGACGCCATGGGACTCCCCTTTCTCCATCGTTGCAGAATTGGCAGCCAGGGTGGGCCGCAGCTCAAAGTAAACGGTTTCACGCAATCTAGACCGAGCCCGTTACGCGAGTCAAGGGTGAACTTGAATCGTTACATTCCGGCGTGGTCCGCGCTACACTGGCTGCAGGACTTTTGGGAAAGCGCTTGCCAGTCCGCACCCGGCAACCACTGGCCCGAACATCCGGACACCGGAAATACTGTGACGAAGGCGTCGACGCCTTCGTCACAGCCCCAGATCGCAGCACTCACCAGAGGGAGCATCCATGGACACACCATCCATCGAGTCGAGCACCGGTTCAGCAGGGTCGAAGACGGCCCCTGCCCGCATCGCACTGGTGGGTGTCCATGGCTTCGGCCTCCACCATCTGGGTAACCTGAACCGGCTGTCCGCAGAGGGACTGGTGCAACTCGTGGCCGTGGCCGACCCCAACCCGCCTGCTCCCGGCGCGCTGCCGGACACCACCGCCGTGCACACGGACCTCGCTTCACTCCTCGCCGGAAACCACCGCCCGGACGTCATCATTGTGGCCACCCCCATCCAGACCCACGCTCCGCTGGCATTGTCCGTCCTGGCGTCGTCGGCGGACCTCTACTTGGAGAAGCCGCCTGTCGCGTCCATGAAGGATTTCCTCCAACTCCAAGGAGCGGCCCGCAAGGCTGGCCGCAGCGTCCAGATCGGTTTCCAAAGCCTTGGGTCCCACGCCCTGGAGGCCCTCGAGCACCTCGCAAACGGTGAAGCGACGGCTGAGCTTCCCACCATCGGCAGGCTCAAGAGCATTTCCGCCACCGGCCGCTGGGTACGGGACCGCGCCTACTACAAACGATCACGTTGGGCCGGGAAGCGGAGCATGGACGGCGTCGATGTGGTGGATGGCGTAGCCACCAACCCGCTGGCCCACGCCATCGCCACCGCGCTCCGGATCGCCGGGGCCCGCGAAGCAACCGACCTGGTATCCGTGGACACGGACCTCTACCGGGCCAACGACATCGAATCGGACGATACCTCCGTGATCCGGCTGCGCACCGCGGACGGGCTGACCATCACGTGCGCCCTTACTCTTTGTGCCAGTGAGTCCGTGGAACCGTACATCACCCTGCACGGCAGTGCGGGAACGGCGGTGTTCCACTACACCGAGGACCGCGTCACGGTGACAACGGACGCCGGCGAAACCACGCACACCTTCGGCCGCGACGACCTGACGGAAAACCTGCTCCAGCATCTGTCCGACGGCACTCCGCTGCTGAGCCCGCTGGACCACAGTGGCGCCTTCATGCGGGTCCTTGAGGCCATCCGCACTGCCGAGGCTCCCACGGCCATCCCGCAATCTGCGGTCAACTGGGTGGGTAAGGACGAGCAAGCCCACGCAGTGATTCCCGGGATCGAGGAAACCCTGGAGCGCGCCACCAAGGCGAACGCCACGTTCTCTGAGCTTGGCCTTCCGTGGGCCACCCGGGACTCCTCCGGCGCCGAACCGCTGTTCGAAGCAGCGACCGGGTCCACGCAGGGCTCAAACACCACGCTGCGCACCGGCGCGGCCTTGGACCACGGCCTGTCCCCCCGCCCCTACCTCCACCCGGTCTCCACGCAGTTGGGAATCGTCGTGACGGATCATCTGCCCATCGACCACGCGTGGCATTTGGGCGCCGGCTTCGCGCTGCAGGACGTCAACGGCAGCAACTTCTGGGGCGGACGCAGTTATCGTCGCAGTGCAGGAAAGTACGTGGACCTCCAGGACCACGGTCGGATGGACATGCAGAGCATCGACCGCGGGCAGGACTCCACAAAGCTGAACCTTGGGTGGATCGGTGCGGACGGAACCGCGCTGCTCACCGAACGGCGCACTCTTCTCCGTTCGTCGGTTGACCAACGCACGTGGCGCCTGGATCTCCGGACGGAACTGACCGCCGTCGTCGATGCCACGCTGGGGAGCCCTGGTTCGCACGGCGCCGCAGGCAGCGGCTATGGCGGATTCTTCTGGCGGCTGCCCGTCAATGGCTCACCGCGCGTCTTCTCCTCCACAGCTGAGGGCGAGCCTGCCGTGCACGGCTCGGTGTCGCCGTGGCTGGCCTGGGCAGGAGAGTTCGACGGCGGACCTGCCACCTTGGTGTTCGGGGCCCCGCCGGAGTCGGCCGATCCGTGGTTCGTACGCCTGGACGGATACCCGGCCGTCGGATCTGCCCTCGCTTGGGATGCGCCGGTGGAACTCAAGCAAGGCGAAACGCTGAGCCGGACAGTTAGTGCATGGATCAGCGATGGAATGCTGGACACAGCGGAGATCGAGGGTCTGGTGGCTGCACGGTGAACCCGGTCTCCCCCGCCGGATTGAAAGCCACCCATCTCAGCACCCAGGGCCTTCTCCGATGCCTCACCGCTCCCGCGCACCCGACCTTCGGCTGGCGACTGGAAGCAACGCCGGACGCGAGCGCAGCACAGTCAACGCAGGCCGCCTACCGGATCAGGATCTCTGACAGCGCAGGTTCAGAGCTCTGGGACTCGGGCACAATCCCGTCCACTCAGCAACACCACATCCCCTACACAGGGCCTGGCCTGCTACCGGACCGCGATTTTCACTGGACAGTGCAGCTAACCAGCGCTGCCGGTGTGATTGGGGAGCCCAGTCGGCCGGCGCAGTTCAGCACGGGCCTGGGCGCCGGAGCCGACAACGCCTGGGACGCGGAGTGGATCCACCGGGCACCGGGTGGCCGGGCAGCCCTGCAGCTCATGGACGGCTTCCTGCGCGTGAGCGGCAGCCCTCGCCTCCCGTGGCCGGTTTCCGCCGCCGGTCCGCTGCGCATCACCGCACAATTCCGGCTGCGCCTGGGCACGGCAGGAATCCTCCTTCGAAGCGATGGCGCGGGCCAGGGTTTGCTCCTTGAGATCAAGCCCTACGGTGCCGCCCTCCTTCGGCGGGCCCCGTTCTGGGAGATCGGTGCCGCAAACGCGCCGCACACGGACCCCCTCGCCGAGACGCGGGGATTCGACAACACGGCAGCCTCGCGGGCGGGCAGCGTTCCCGCCGATGGCTGGCAGGACCTCACCGTTACCGACGACGGCGAGCGGATCGTCGTCGTCGTCGATGGCACCGAGGCGCTCACTGCGAACGTGCCCAGACGCACGGGAGACGGGACAGGCCTGGCCTTCCATCAAGCACCACGCAGCCAGGCGGAATACCGTTCACTGGCCGTGACCTCAGGCGGCATCCCCCTGCTGGCCTCGGATTTCGCGGAAACGGATGCCCTTGATGGATGGGACTTCACCGCGCCCCACCGGCAGCCGGATGAGTGGACCCTCGCGAAGGCAACCCTCCCGCTAAAGGGCAGGGTTACCCGCGCCCGGCTGTATGCGGCCGCCAGCCATCACGCCCGGTTCTCCATCAACGGCAAAACCTGCCTCGAAACCACCAACTTCGGCTATCCGGGCGAGCAGTCTTACGATGCCGCCGACGTCACGGAAGCCCTCCAGGAAGCCAGCTCCGTGACCGTCGACGCCCTGGCCCACTGGTATGGCCCTGGCCAGGGCCGCGCCGCGGGTCGCCCCGGGTTGCTGGCCCAGTTGACGGTTGATTACGACGACGGCACCCGGGACGTCTTTGGGACCGGCCCCGAGTGGTTGCTCGCCGAAGGCCCCTACAGGCAGGGCGGCTACCGCAACGACGAAGGCGATCAGATCGAACATCTGGACGCTACGGCCTGGCCGGCGCCGGAGGAGTGGACTCCCGCGCAGTCGCTGGGCAAGCACCCCGTTCCTGACTTCCCTTCGCTGCAAGCCAACCACACGTCCGTGGCACGGCGGGAGGTGTCCGCCGTCGAAATCCTCACGGCAGCAGACGGTACGCCCGTGGCGGACTTCGGCAGGGTCCTGCCCGGCCGTCCACTGGTGGACTTCCGCAACGGGCGACGCGGCCGAACCGTCCGGATGCGCGCCGGATACACCTTGCTCGGCAACGGGCGCGTCAACACCGGCAAGACCGCCAGCCAAAACACGGACATGTCGTTCCCCTATACGCAGCTCGATGGGCCGCAGCAGTACGAGGCCGCCGTCCACCTTGGCTTCCGTTACTTGGAATTCCCGGGCCTGGAGGTTTCTGAGCTTGGGCGCGTAGCCGCCGTCGCAGTTCATGCCGAACACCCCGACGAGGCGACCTTCAGCAGTTCGGATCCCGTGCTGGACCAGGTCTTCTCCTTGCTTCGGGACTCGGCCTTGTATGGCGTGCAGGAGCAGTTCGTGGACACTCCCACCCGCGAGAAGGGACAGTTCCTGGCGGACGCTGCGAACATTTCCTACGCCACCATGGCGTTGTTCGGAGAACGGCAGTTCACGGCCAAGGCTCTGCGTGAATTCGCTGCGTCGGCGGCCCGCTACTGGGACGCCGCGGAGGAGCGTGGCCGCTACAACGCCGTGTACCCGAACGGCGACGGGAAGCGCGACATCCCGGATTTCTCGCTCATGATGCCGGAGTGGGTTGAGGACTACCACCGGAACAGCGGCGATGACGCGCTGGTGGCCGAACTGCTCCCCTGCCTGATGGATACGGCAGAGTACGTCCTCCGCCACATCCCTGACGACGGGCCAACGGCCGGCCTGGTCACCAACCTGGGTGGCGGTTCGGGCCCCTACCTGCATGGCATCGTGGACTGGCCGGCGCCCGGACGGTTCGGTTACGACATGGATTGCGCCGCACGGACCACCGTGAACGCACAGGCCTGGTCAGTGCTCGACGTCGTCAGCCGACTGTGCGCCGACGCCGGACGCCCGCAGGACTGGGCGCGGTTCGCTGCCGCGGCTGCCGCTTTGGCGGACCGCATCGCAGCGAGGCTGCGGGTGGATGGCGTCATGGTGGACGGTTTGCACGCCGATGGGCGTCCCAGCCTGAATGCCTCCCAGCACGCGACGTCGTTCCCGTTGTCGTTGGGCATCACACCATCAGAGCACTCCGCCAAAGATGCCGAACGCCTTGCGGGAATGGGCATGCGCCAGGGCCCCATGACAGTGCACCGCTTATTCCGGGCGCTGCTGGCCGAGGGCCGAGTGGACGATGTCCTGACGCTCCTCACGGATGCCACGCAACCGGGATGGGCCCGGCAACTGGAAGCCGGAGCGTCCTTCACGTGGGAAGCGTGGGACCTCGTGGAAGGCACCGACTACAGCCAGTCGCATGCTTGGTCGGCGTCTGTGGTACGGGAGATCTTCGAGTACCTCCTCGGTGTCCGCATTACGGAACCGGGGGCTGCCGCCGTCGTGATTCAGCCCCCGGCGTGCCGGCTGGAAGCGGCCCAAGGCACCATCCCCACCCAGCGCGGTCCGATTTCCGTTGCCTGGCGCCGAACACCCGACGGTGTGGAGTTGGAGTACTCCGTTCCGGCGGGTGTCACAGCAGAGGTCAAGCTCCCGCGAGATGGCACTTAATGCCAATGTTCCCGGCAGGGATTGGCATTAACTGCCATCTCGCGGAGGATCTCAGTTACGCAATTGGCTCTTCGCCTCGGGGTACGCCTTCTTGGCCGCTTCCTCCGGCGAAAGCCGGTTGAAATGGACCTCCATGCCGTAGCGTCCCAGTACCTCCATGACCGAGCTTGAACCGGCCGGCGGAACTGGAACGGCATCGCCCAATTCGGCGGAGATCTCGTCGATGAACTTGGCGGTGGCGGCGTCTTCTGGCGTGAGTTTCGGGGTGATTGCCGCACGTACTTCGGAGTTGCCCGGGATGCCGCGGTCTGCCAGCGCGATTTCGCCCGCTTCAACGCTGTTGGAGAGGAAGTCGATGAACTTCTGCACTTCGGCCGGGTGCTTGGTGCGCGAACTGGCGGACCAGAACTGGGACGACTTGTAATACTGCTGGGCATCCGCAGCGGAACCATCCGTGCTCGGCGGCCGGTGGATCTCCAGTGCCTGGCCGGAAGCCTTGCTCAAGGCAGGGAGCTGGTTGGACCAGTACCACGCCAGGGCGAAGCGGTTGGTTGCCAGGCCCTGCTGGTCCACGGATGCCGTCACGTCCTCCGTCATCACGGAGGCCGGAGGCACGGCTTTGGAGTCCCTGAGCTTGGCTTGGTATTCGTACCAGCCCTTCAAATCGTTCTCGTCGAAGCCAAACGTGCCATCGTCGGCGAAGAGCTTCTTGCCGTGCTGGCGGAACCAAAGGTTCATGGGTGCGTCGCCTGTGACCGCTCCGGATCCATACACGCCGTCCTTGCTCTTCGACGTGATGTCAGCGGCGGTCTTGCTGTACTCGTCCCACGTCCAGGTCTTGTCGTCAGGGAGCGTGACTCCGCTGGCCGACAGCAAGGACGGATTGGCCAGGACCACCTGCGCGTTTACGCCAGCGGTGATGGCGTACTGCTTACCGTCCACTTTGCCGGCGTCCGCCACGGCCTGATCGAACTTGGATTGGTCCACGTCCTTCAATTCCAGCAAAGCTCCGCGCCCGGCGTATTCACCGAGGTAGGCCGCGTCCATCTGGATAATGTCCGGTGCGTCCTGCGAAGCGACCTGTGTGGCGAGCTTGTCCCAATAGCCGGACCAGTCGCCGTATTCGCCCTTGATCTTGATGTTGGGGTTCTTGGCTTCGAAGGCATCAATAAGCTTCTGGGTCATCTTGTGGCGGACATCGGAGCCCCACCAACTGAAGCGCAGGGTGACGGTCCCATCCGACGCCGCCTGGGGTGAGCCGCCACAACCGGTCATTGTTATGGCTACTGCTGCCGCGGCTGCGGCGGCCTTGATGGACAGGCCTGTGAAAGATTTTCGTGCACGAATCGACATCTGGAGTCCTTGTCTTGAACGCAGGTGAGTCTTGCAGATGCGCGTCGGAGAAAACGCTTTCTCAGCGTAGGTGTGCGTTACGTCACAAGTCAAGGTATTTTTTGTGAGTTTGGGGCGGCAGCGTGTTCACAAATGATCAAAGGCTCTCAGTCCGCGGAAGGCTGCGACTTCCGCGGCTTCCGCAACGTCCGCGATTTCCCGGAACTCAGGTACAGGAGCAACCCGATCACAGCCGCCGAAACCATGCCCAGCCCGCCAGTGGCCACCAAGCCCGCGCGGACCCCGAACTCCTCCGTCAGCCAGCCCGCAAGCAGGCCGCCCAAGGCATGTCCACCGAGGAGCAATGGAAGGTACAAAGCCAGCACGCGGCCGCGGACATGGGCCCCTGCTTCCAGTTGCACCGCCGTCGCAGCGCTGGTGAGGAACATGAGGGTCATGAAACCCACCACCACCAGCAGCACCACGAACGATTCCTGCGTCGGCATCAACGCCGCGAGCAGTTGGCTCAGGCCGAACAGCCCAGCACTGGCTACGATCCCTTTCCTGCCAAATCGCTTAATCCGGGAAGCCAACAGTGCCCCGGCGAGAGCGCCCAAGGCACTGACCGTATTGAAGAGCCCGAAACCCGTGGGACCGCTGTGCCAAACCCTGTCAGCGAAGGCAGCCAGGACCACCGGACCGTTCATGCCGAAGGCCCCCAGGAGTCCGGCCAGGAGCATGGTGAGCAGGAGCGGCGGACGGACCCGCACAAAACGGAAACCGGCCAGGATTTGGCCACGACGGCCACCAGCCGCCGAGTGCTCCGGGGCGTGGTGGAGTTCGCTGGGCCGAATCGCGGCGATCATGACCAACACACCAACTCCCACCACAGCATTGCCGGCAAACGCAGCGGCCGGCCCTGCCTTGGCTATGACGATTCCTGCGAGCGCAGGTCCCACCATGGCTCCCAACTGACCGATGGCACTGTTGAGGCCGATGGCCGCAGGAAGGCCCCTGTCCCCCACCACCTCGTTGACGAATACTTGCCGGGCCGGACCGTCGATTGCGCTGGTCACGCCGAGTGCGATGCAACTTGCGTAGACGACCCACACATCGCTTCCACCCGTGGCGTTCCAGACCGCGAGGCCCGCTGCAAGCACCGCGGCCACGGAATGGCACACCAAGAGGATCCGGCGCTTCGGGAAGATATCCACCAGCACTCCGCTGAGGGGTCCCACCACCAACATCGGAAGGAACTGCAGGGCGACTGCCACGCCCACCGCAGCTGGGCTGCCGGTCAGTTGCAGCACCAGCCAGTCCTGGGCCAGCCGCTGCATCCACACGCCCCCGCTGCTTGCCAGGGTCAGGGCGATGAAAATCCGGTAGTTGTGGTGGCGCAGGGGGTAATGCCATGTTTCGGGGTTGGGAGCGGATGGATTCCGAAGGGAAGGCTGGTCAGTTTTGGGGCGCGGGGAGAACGGGCGCGGTGACACGGGGGCGGTCAGCTCTTATCTGTGCGATTCGATGTTGTGTGAACGGATCTTGATGGCGGCCACAGCGAGGATCAGGGCGCCGGGTATGACGACGAACAAGGCCTGGAGCATCCACACGAAGACCGCCGCCATGCCGAGGGCCGCCAGCAGCAGGAGTGAGCCGCTCCAGTCCCGCAGGGAATCGTTCTTGGCATGGGCGTAGGCAGCGGCCCAGCGTACGGGACCGGAGGGGTCCACCTCATCGCCGGCCTCCGGATCCCAGGCAACGCCGCTCCAGTTGCCGCACGTGCGCAAGAGCAGCACCGCGGCCCCGGCCGCCAGCACAACGGTTGCCGGGAGGATGACTGCCCGCCCCGGCAGTTGACCCACCAGAGCGAGCAACAGGTTAAGGACAACCACGACGGCGGCTGCCGCCGTCGTGATTCCAAACTTCCAACTGCCCGGCAGCGCCCGCCGGAAGGTGCCCCAAAGGGTTTTGAGGGAGTCGTCCCTGCCGCTGAGGTGCCGTTCCAGATGTGCGACGCCGGCGGCATAGGCAGCCGGCGCCGTCACCAACGGCAGGGACAACAGGAGCACGATGACGCCCGTTAGGATTGTTTCGGAGAACAGGGCGAAACGGTTGACCGGAATGCCCGGCTTGTCCGGGGACTTTCCCGTGGTGTCCATGATGCTCATTGTTCTTTCCTTAACCCTTGAGGCCTTGGGTCGAAACGCCTTCGACGATGTAGCGCTGGAACACCAGGAAGAAGACCAGCACGGGCAGCAACGCAAGGACGGACATGGCGATCATGGCGCCGTAGTCCGAGCTCTGGGTCTGGTCCACGAAGAGGCGAAGCGCCAGCGGCAACGGGTATTTCTCCGGGGTGTTCAGGTAAAGCAGCGGGCCCAGGAAGTCGTTCCAGCTCCAGATGAAGGAGAAGATCGAGGTGGAGATCAGGGCCGGCTTCATCAGTGGAAGCATGATGGAACCGAAGATCCGCACGTGTCCGGCGCCGTCGATGCGGGCTGCTTCGTCCAGCTCAGCCGGGAGGCCGCGCATGAACTGGACCATGAGGAACACGAAGAACGCGTCGGCGGCGAGGAACTTTCCGATCAGCAACGGAACATAGGTGTCCACCAAGCCAAGCTGCTGGAAGATGATGTATTGCGGGATGATCACCACGTGGAACGGCAGGAGCAGGGTGGCGATCATCATGCCGAAGAACAGGCCGCGGCCGGGGAAGTTGATCCGCGCGAAGGCATACGCCGAGATGGACGCCGACAACACCGTGCCCACCACCGCGCCCACCGCAAGGATCAGCGAGTTGGTGAAGAACGTCAGCGTGGACACCCCGCCGATACCGTCCATGGCGGTGACGAAGTTGTCGAAGCTGAAGTTGGCCGACCACAGCGAGGTGTTGCCGCCGCCGATTTCCGAGTTCGGTTTGAAGGACGAGGCCATCATCCACAACGCGGGGTAGAGCACGATTCCCACCAGCGCCAGGGCAACGACGTGGAAGATGAGGCTCTTGATCCTCTTGGCCGTTCCGGATTCGGCTTTCGGGTTGTACGCCGGTACCTGAACCGGTGCGGACTGTTTGGGGGTTGCCATGGTTGTCATTTCGAATCACCGCTGTAGTGGACCCAGGACTTGGAGGTCTTGAAGAAGATCAGCGTGATCACGCCGACCACGATCACCAGGAGCCAGGCCATTGCCGAGGCGTAACCCATCCGGAAATCGCTGAAACCACGCAGGTACAGGTAGAGGGTGTAGAAGAGGGTGGATCCTGCAGGACCGCCTTCACCGTTGGAAATGATGTAGGCCGAGGCGAAGATCTGGAAAGCGTGGATGGTTTCCATGAGCAGGTTGAAGAAGATCACCGGGGAGAGCATGGGCCAGGTGATGTTAAAGAACTTCCGGACCGGTCCGGCACCGTCCATGGAAGCGGCCTCGTAGAGGTCGGCGGGGATCTGCTTCAGGCCCGCCAGGAAGATCACCATCGGCGCACCGAACTGCCATACGGTCAGCAGGATCATCATGGGCATGGTCATGGACGGGTTGCCTACCCAGCCGCCGAGGTTGATGCCGAAGAAGGACAGGCCCTGGTCCACCGGACCCGAATCGCCAAACATTGCCTTCCACACGATCGCGATGGAAACGCTGGCACCGATCAGCGAGGGCGCATAGAACGCCGACCGGTAGAAGCCTTGGCCCTTGCGCTTGCTGTTGAGCAACATGGCCACGGCCAGGGCCGCAGCAAGCTTCAGCGGGGTACCGAAGACCACGTAACTCAAGGTCACGCCCACCGATTGCAGGAACCGTTCGTCCTGGAACAAGGTGGTGTAGTTGTCCAGGCCGATCCACTTGGGGGCTTCAAAGAGGTTGTAGTTGGTGAAGGACAGGTACAGCGAGGAGATCATCGGGCCCACGGTCAGGGCGATGAATCCCAGCAGCCAGGGCAGCAGGAACGTGTAGCCGGCGCGGGCATCCGCACCCCGCCGCCGCGACGTGCGCGGCTGCGGAGTAGCGGACGTCCGGGAACGCCTGCTCAGGGTTGGGCTTTGAGTCACTTTGAGAGTCCGTCTTTGTCAGGGAACCCGAGGTTCAGGCGTTCTGCTTGATGAGGTCTTCGGCTTCCTTGAACCACGCGTCAGCCGCGCTGTCCACGGTCTGCTTGCCGTAGTTGAGTTCGGAACTGATGCGCTTGAAGGAGGCCTCCAAGGTGCCGAAGCCGACGATGGGCGGCTCGGGAGCGTCCTTGAGGTACTTCTCGATCGACTTCTCGTAATCCACCACGAGCTTGTCGGTACCTTCGAAGGTGGTGCCGTCGCGCTGGGTCTTGGAGGCCGGAACACCACGGGAGGTCTTGAAGATCTGGCCAACCTCGGGGTCGTTGACCATGAAGTCGATGAAGCGGGCAGCTGCGTCCTTGTACTTGGTCTTGGCGCTGGCCACCATGAGCATGGAGGGCTTCAGGAACAGGCCGAGGTTGTCCGGATCGTCCGAGGGAACCGGGACGAGCTTGAGCTCCTTGGCGCCACTGTCCGCGAGGTAGCCGGCCATGAAGTTGTCCCACGTGACTTCCGTGGCTGTGACGTTGGAACCGAACGGGGACTTGGGCAGCAGCTGGGTGACTTTGTCCTCACCAACGATTGCCCCGGTGCTGCGAAGGCTTCCGGCCTGGTTCCACCACTTCTTCAGGTCGTCCTTGGAGAAGCCCAGCTTGCCCTCGTCGGTAAAGGCCTTGATGTTGTTTTGCCGCAGCCAGATGTTGAACATCCACCACACACCCGTGTAGTCGGTGCCGCCGAAGAGCGTGCCGTTGCCCTTGGAGCCAACTTCGCTGAGGAAGGCATTGAATTCCTTGTAGTTCCAGCTGCCGTCCGGCTCAGCGATACCCAGGGTCTTGAGCTTGGCGGGGTCGTAGTAAACAGCGAAGGCGTTGGTGCTGGTGGGGATGCCGAACTGCTTGCCCCTGATCTGTCCGGAAGGAAGGAGTGATTTGTCGAAGGCCTCGGTGTTGATCTTCACGCTGCCGAGGTCCAGGAGCTGGTTGCGCTGGCCGTAGTCCCGCAGGTAGGAAAGGTCCCATTGCATGACGTCCGGAAGGCCGCCACCGGCAGCTTCCGTAGCCCGCTTCTGCCAATAGCCGGCGAAGTCGGTGAAGTTGCCGTTCACCTTGATGTCGGGGTTCTTGGACTCGAAGAGTGCAATGGCCTTGCGGGTGCGCTCTGCACGGTCGTCGTTGCCCCACCACGTGTAGGTGATGGTGACTGGATTTTGGGCCGAACCGGTCTGCCCGGAGGACGAAGACTGGCCACAAGCGGACAGGAACGCGGCCGACGCCGTGCCCAAGGCTACCGTGGTGAGGAAATTCCTTCTGTTGATCATGAGAGCCTCCTTGCTCAGTTGGTGCAAGCCCCATTTTGTGATCATTACAACGTGGCAGTGATCTCGCTTACACTCGTTCTGAATCGATACAATATCCCCATTCGGGAATCTGGGCAAGCGTTTTCCAAGAACATGCTTTCGCAGCTTCCGGCCATACCATGTCCACACCAGCAGTCATCCAGAACGGCCAACCAGACAAAGGAGTCCCCTTGTCCACCACTGAAACCCCACGCGGTCCATCCGTGTGGGACAGCGTGCCCGGCATCGCCTACGGCGGCGACTACAACCCCGAACAATGGCCGGAAGACATCCGTCTTGAGGACATCGGACTCATGAAGGAAGCCGGCGTCAACCTGCTGAGCGTCGCGATCTTCTCCTGGGGGCTCCTGGAACCGAGCGAAGGGAACTACGATTTCGGCTGGCTCGATGACGTCTTGGACAACCTCCACGGAGCCGGCATCAAAGTAGCCTTGGCAACCGCCACAGCTTCACCGCCGGCCTGGCTTGCCCGCAAGCATCCGGAAATCCTCCCGGTCACGGCTCAAGGAACCCGGCTGGAACGTGGCTCGCGAAGGCACTACTCGCCCTCGTCGTCGGTGTACCGCAGGTACGCCACGGCCATGACCCGGGTCATCGCCGAACGCTACAAGGACCACCCCGCGCTGGCGTTGTGGCACGTGGACAACGAACTCGGCTGCCACGTGGGAGAGTTCTACGGCGAGGAGGATGCCGCCGCCTTCCGTCGCTGGCTCGAACGGCGCTACGGCTCCATTGATGGCCTGAACGAGGCGTGGGGAACTGCGTTCTGGTCGCAGCATTACGCCTCCTTCGAAGAGATCATCCCGCCAGGATTGGCGCCCACCACCCTCAACCCCGGCCAGCAACTGGACTTCGCCCGGTTCAACTCATGGGCCTTCATGGACTACTACCGCGAACTGTTGGCCGTGCTCCGCGAAGTGACTCCCGGGGTCCCGGCCACCACCAACTTCATGGTCTCCAGCGCAACCAAGACCCTGGACTACTTCGACTGGGCCAAGGACATGGACGTGATCGCCAACGACCACTACCTGGTGGCTGCCGATCCCGAGCGTGAAATCGAGCTCGCCTTCAGCGCCGACCTGACCCGCGGCGTCGCAGGCGGAGAGCCTTGGATCCTCATGGAACACTCGACGTCGGCCGTCAACTGGCAGCCATACAACCAACCAAAGATGCCGGGCGAAATGCTGCGCAATTCACTGGCCCACGTTGCCCGTGGCGCCGACGCGGTGATGTTCTTCCAATGGCGGCAAAGCAAGGCGGGGTCCGAGAAGTTCCACTCGGCCATGGTTCCCCATGGCGGCCGTGACACCCAGGTGTGGCGCAACGTGGTGGAGCTGGGTGGGGCCCTCGCGAAACTCGAACCGGTCAAGGGCTCGCGGGTCGAGTCCCGCGTGGCCATGGTGTTCGACTACGAGGCCTGGTGGGCTTCGGAACTGGACTCCCATCCAAGCCAAGGCCTGAAGTACCTCGAGACCATGCGGGCCTTCCACCGTGCGCTCTACCTGCGGGGCGTCACGGCCGACTTCGTCCACCCCACGGCCGATCTGGCGGGTTATGACCTCATCCTCGTCTGCACGCTGTACTCCGTGACGGATGAGGCAGCCGCCTCGATCGCGGCCGCTGCGGAGAACGGCGCGACTGTGCTGGTCAGCTATTTCAGCGGCATCGTTGATGAACGGGACCACGTCCGGCTTGGTGGCTACCCCGGCGCTTTCCGGGAATTGCTGGGCATCCGGACCGAGGAGTTCCATCCGCTGTTTCCCGGCATGTCGGTCACCTTGAGCGATGGAACTGCCGGCTCGCTTTGGGCCGAAAACGTTCAGGCCCTCGACGGAACCGACGTCCTGTCCACCTTCACCCACTACCCACTCGACGGCGTCCCCGCGCTCACCCGGAGGGCCACCGGAGCGGGCTCGGCCTGGTACTTGGCAACCCTGCCGGACTCCGAGGGAATCGACGCACTCACCACGCGACTGCTGGACGACGCAAAGGTGGAGTCCGTCGCCGAGGCGACTTCCGGCGTCGAACTTTCCCGCCGCCGCTCCGCCGACGGCCGAAGCTTCCTGTTCGCCATCAACCACAGCCACGAGGACGCCAGAGTGAAGTCCGACGGCGATGAACTGCTTAGCGGCGAACGTTTCGGTGGCGTTGTCCCCGCCGGAGCCGTGGCCGTCATCGCGGAAGACCCACCCAAGTAAGTCGCAGATCAGGTCGTTCCCAGCGCTGGGAACGGCCTCATCTGCGACCCAGTTGGGTGCGGGGCACGCAAAAGCGCCCCGGACGAATCATTCACGATTCGCCCGGGGCGCTTGGGTAATTCGATAAAGGCTAGGCGCCGATCGCGGACTTCATTTCGTCCACGGCCTTCTTGCCTGCTTCCTGGGTGGAGAGCCTGTTGAACAGGACCTCCGAGCTGTAGCGCTTCACGATTTCCTGGATGGCGCCAGCACCCTTCGGCGGGGCTGCCGGAGCCTTGCCGAGTTCGCCCTGGATGTCGCTGATGAAGGTGACCACCTTGGTGTCGGCCGGGGCCAGCTTGGACTGGATCGCTGCGCGGACATCGGAGTTCGGGTACACGCCGCGGTCAGCGAGGAGGATCTCGCCGGCCTTGACGTTGTTGGTCAGGAAGTTGATGAACTTGGCAGTCTCTTCCGGGTGCTTGGTACGCGAAGATGCGGACCAGAACTGGGAAGCCTTGTACCAAAGCTGGGTGTCCGAGGCCTTGCCGGTCTTGGACGGGAAGCGCAGGATCTGCAGCTCACCACCTGCAGCCTTTTCCAAGGCGGGCAGCTGGTTGGACCACCAGAAGGCCAGTCCGTTCTTGCCGGTAGCCAGGCCGCTTTGATCAAGCGGCGCGGCTTCGGCTTCCACAATCTCGGAGGCCGACGGGACAGCCTTCTTCTCGCTCAGCTCCTTCAGGAAATCCCAGTAGCCCGCGATGTCGGAGGGCTCGAAGCCCAGCTTGCCGTCATCGGTGTAGAGGGACTTGCCGTTCTGGCGCAGCCAGACCCCGAGTGAAGCCTCGTCCGTGCCGTAGGCGGCAGCGCCGTACGTGCCCTTCGGCGACTTCGCGGTGACCTCGGCGGCAATCCGCTCGAAGTCGTCCCAGGTCCAGGTCTTGTCGTCAGGGAGGGCCACGCCTGCAGCCTTGAACACTGCCGGGTTAGCCAGGATGGTGGCGGCATTGATGCCTGCGGCGATGCCGGTCAGGCCCTTGGGACCCTTGCCGGCGTTCAGTGCCGCTTCGTCAAGCTTGGAGGTGTCAATCTGGTACTTGGACAGGTCCAGCAGGGCGCCGCGGCTGGAGTACTCGGTGATGTATTTCTCGTCCATCTGGATGATGTCCGGAGCGTCGTTGGCCGCCACCTGGGTGGCGAGTTTGTCCCAGTAACCGGACCAGTCGCCATACTCGGCCTTGATGGTGATGTTGGGGTTCTCGGCCTCGAAGGCCTTGATGGCTTCCTGGGTCAGCTGTGCGCGCTTGTCGCCGCCCCACCAGGAGAAGCGGAGCTCAACCTTGCCGTCAGCACTCTTGGCCTCGGACCCTCCGCCGCAGGCGCTCAGGGCCAGGACGGCTGCTGCGGTTGCTGCGATAATGGCCGAGGCGCGAAGCTTGCGCCTCGACCGCTTGACCTTGGGTTCCGACGCACGCGCCTCCGACGCTGCGGCGTGGGCGACTGCTTCACCCTTGGGAAATACCGGCACTGTAGTCTCCGATCTTCTTTGATCCTTGATGCGAATGAGAAAACGTTTTCTCGTTGAATTTATGATACAAGTCACTAGCTTGTGTGACAAGTCTCATTTGTGGCTGGGTTCCTGAGGGGAGAGCGGGACTCTCCCCTCAACAGGGGCGCCTTGAGGCCTATTTGATGCCGGTGGTGGCGATGCCCTTGATGAGGAACCGCTGGCCGAACAGGAATACCAGGAACACCGGGAACAGCGACACGATGGACATCGCGAACAGGGAGCCCCAGCTGGTGGCCGATTGTGAGTCAACAAAGGCACGCAGCGCGACGGGGACGGTGAACATGTCCGGGTCCGTCAGGTAGATCAGGGCACCGAAGAAGTCGTTCCAGGTCCAGATGAACGTGAAGATGGTGGTAGTGGCCAGCGCCGGAACCATCAGGGGCAGGATGACCCGCAGGAAGATCCGGGGGTGGCCGGCGCCGTCAATGCGGGCTGCTTCATCAAGTTCCTTCGGGATACCACGGATGAACTGGACCATAAGGAACACGAAGAACGCATCCGTGGCCAGGAGCTTGGGCACGATCAACGGCCAGAAGGTGTTCACCCAACCGATCTGGGAGAACAGGATGTACTGGGGAACGATCACCACGTGGAAGGGCAGCATGATGGTCAGCAGCATGATGCCGAAGAACAGCTTCTTGCCCGAGAACTGGAGCCGCGCGAAGGCGTAGGCGGCCATGGAACAGGAAATCAGGTTTCCCAGGATGGAGCCCAGGACCACGATGGCGGAGTTGATCATGTAATGCCCGAACGGGTGAGTCAGCGCGGACCAGCCATCGGCGTAGTTGCTCATTTCCAGGTTCTGCAGCCAGAGGCCGGGTTCCCGGAAGATGAGGTCGTTCGGCCGCAGGGAGGAAACCACCATCCACAGCAGCGGGTAGATCATGACTCCGCCCACCAGGATCAGGATGGCGTGCTTGACGAGTCCCTTGATGCGGGCGCTGCGGCTGAAAGCCAGGGATCCGCGGGATTCGCGGCGGCGCGGGCTCTTGCCCGGCTGGTCGGCAGTGGAGCCGGAAGTGGCGGGCATGGTCTGAGTTTTAGTCATCGTAGAACACCCAATACTTTGAAGCGATGAAGTTAATGGCAGTGAATGCACCGATGATGACCAACAAGAACCAGGCCATCGCTGAGGCGTAACCCATATCGAACTGGCCAAAGCCCTTCTGGTACAGGTACAGCGTGAAGAACATGGTGGAGTCGGACGGACCGCCGTTGCCACCGGAGACGATAAACGCCTGCGTGAACGACTGGAACGAGCCGATGATCTGGAGGACCAGGTTGAAGAAGATGATGGGGCTCAGCATGGGGATGGTGATCCGCCAGAACTTCTGCAACGTGGTGGCGCCATCGACTTCAGCGGCTTCGTAGTACATGTTGGGGATCTGGCGCAGGCCGGCCAGGAAGATGATCATGGGGCTGCCGAAAGTCCACACGTGCAGCAGGATGATCGAGCCCAGTGCGGTGTTCGGATCCGAGATCCAGCCCGGGCCTTCGATCCCGATCATGGCCAGCACCTGGTTGACCAAGCCGGTGGTGCCAAAGATCTGCTTCCAGAGGATGGCAACAGCCACGGAACCGCCCAGGAGCGAGGGCAAGTAGAAGATGGAACGGTAGAACGGAAGTCCACGAAGGCCCTTGTCCAGGACCAGCGCGATCAGGAGCGCCACGGCCAGCTGCAGTGGCACACCCACCAGGACGTACGTGAACGTCACACGCAGTGAGTTGTGCAGGCGGGCGTCGCCGAACATGCGGACAAAGTTGTCCAGGCCAACCCATTCCGGCGGCTGCAGGAGGTTGTAGTCCGTAAAGGACAGGTACAGGGACATCAACATGGGTCCCACAGTGATGACCACCAGGCCGATCAACCACGGGAGAAGGAAGATGTAGGCGGCCTTGTTGTCGCGGCCGTTTGCCTTCTTCTCCTCCTTGGTCATGGGGCCTTTGCGGCGGGTCATCGAGGAGAGTTCGCCAATAGCGCTCATTGCGTCCTCCCTGCGTAACCCCGGACGCCCTGCGGCGTTGCGGGGTGATGCTGTGCGGCCATGTGGTCTCCTTTGGTCATCGTGGCCTTCCACGGAATTCGTGCTGGGAAATACTGCCTTCCGGGTCCGCCGGGGGCTCCGGCGCAGCCCCCTGGTTTTCCAGGATCCGGGTCCCGGCGTTCAGCGGCTCCGTACCAAAGTAAACGTTTTCTTGACCCATGTACAGCCTTTTGCTAATTTTTGAGAAAGCGTTTTCTGACGAAGGCGCTCCACAGGATTTTCTGCACGCTGAAGTAGTCCGGCGTGCGGTCCCGCGCACCCTATCCAACCCAGCAAAGCAGGACTCACTTGTTCCCAAAAACAGCCAAGGATACCGCTGCCGTGGCCGGGAGACAGGCACGCCCCAGTGCGATTGCCGGCTACGAAGATTGGCCCGCCCATGCGGCCAACAACTTCCAGGTGCCCGGCTCCCCCGCAGCCAAGCTGCTCGCCGAAACGCTCGGTGTTCCTGCCGTCACGCCGAATCCTGAGTGTTCGGTGGAGTGGGAAGTCGAAGACAACAATGTGGTCACGTCCAAGCTGACGTGGCAAACGGGCTTCGGTCCCCGGACGTCGGCCTGGTTGGTCAGGCCCGCCAACGCCACCGCTCCACTTCCCGGCATTCTCGCCTTGCACTGCCACGGCGGCATCAAGTCACACGGGGCAGAGCGTTTGGTTGGGATCCCGGCTGGGGCGCCAGCGCACGACGCCGGTACAGACTCCCATCCCGGGTTCGGCCCCGTGCCGCCTGGCTTGCGCGCAAAACTCTACGGTGGGCGGCCGTTGGCCACGTGGCTGGCCCGGCAAGGGTTCGCAGTCCTCGCCCACGATGCCTTCATGTGGGGCAGCCGGCGGTTCCACCTGGACACGCCGCCCTACCGGACCGCCCACGCGCTTGCCGGGCAGGAAGCACTCTGGCGGGAGGCCGGCGTCGTTCCTTCAGGAGCGGACCGCTATAACGCCGCGGCAGCCTCCCACGAAGAAACCGTTGCGAAGGCGGCTACCCTGCTTGGCTCAACGGTCGCCGGCACTGTGGCCCACGATGACCTCGCAGCCTTGGATGTCCTGGCCTCGCTCCCCGGCGTGGATGCCGGACGGATGGGTTGCATCGGGTTTTCGGGTGGCGGTGGCCGGGCCATGGTGCTCGCCGCCCTCAGCCCACGGATCCGCAGCGTCGTGGTGACGTGCATGATGACCACTTTCCACTCGTTGCTTCCCGCGTATCTGGACACACACTCATGGCTCCTTCACTCCTCGGGACTCCCAAGGTTGGGTGAGTGGCCGGACGTACTGGCGCGTTCCGGCGCCGAGTCGGTCCTGGTGCAATACGGCCTGCGCGACGAGCTGTTCCCGGAAGCCGGAATGCGCGACGCCGATGCGCACCTTAGCGCCACGGCGCCGGGCAGGTACACCGGCAGCTTCTGGGACGAACCACACGTTTTCACGCCGGCCATGCAGGAAGAGGCTGCACACTTCCTCGCCTCGCACCTGGCGGCAGAACAACCCTCAACAGCTTCAGCTAGGACCGACTCATGACCCAGCCCGCAACCACGAACACCGCAACGCTGCCACCGGCCGTGCCCCGTGTGGCATTGGTTGGCGTCCACGGCTTCGGCGAACGGCATCTGGACAACCTCCGTCGGCTCGGATCCGCTAGGAAGCTCCAATTGGTGGCCGTCGCAGATCCCTTGCCGCCCGCGGACGGCCAGCTCCCGGGCGATGTTGCCGTGTTTGGTTCCCTCGACCAGCTCTTGGCTGCGGGAGACGCCCCGGACGTGGTCATCATTTCCACGCCGATCCAGACGCACGCGCCCTTGGCCCTCGCCGCACTTGCCGCGGGCGCCAAAGTGTACTTGGAAAAGCCCCCGGTAGCCTCCATGGCGCAGTACGAGGATGTCCTGGCCGCCGCTCGGAAGGCGGGAAAACTGGTGCAGGTAGGGTTCCAGAGCCTTGGTTCCCACGCCATCCCGGCCATCCAGGATCTGTTGGCCTCCGGCGGGATCGGTGAGCTCCGCGGGATCAGCGCCACCGGCCAATGGCTCCGCACCAAGGCGTACTTCACACGATCCCGCTGGGCCGGCAAACGGAGCCTGAACGGTACGGACGTGGTTGACGGCGTAGCAACCAACGCTTTGGCCCACGCCGTCGCAACCGGCCTGCGGCTCGCGGGCGCCAGGACCGTCTCCGATGTGGAGCAGGTGGACACGGACCTCTACCGGGCCAATGACACGGAAAGCGATGACACCTCCGTGGTGCGGGTAACTACCGCGGAGGGAACTGTCCTGACCTGCGCGCTGACCCTGTGCGCCCCCGTGCAGGCTGCCCCGCTGGTCACGGTCTACGGCACGTTGGGGCAGGTGGTTTTCTCCTACACCGAAGACCGGCTGGACATCACAACCCCGGACGGGACCAGGAGCGAAAGCCACGGCAGGACAGACCTTCTGGAGAACCTCCTCACCGCGCAATCCGAGGAGGATCTCCTGAGCCCGCTCGGCAGCACGGGCGCCTACGTTTCGGTGCTCGAGGCAATCCGCACGGCCGAGGACCCGAAGCCCATCGGCCCCGACCACGTGGGTTGGGCGGGGGAAGGCGACCAGGCACACGCCGTAGTGCACGGCATCGAATCATGGATCCAGCGGGCTGCCTTGGGGCAAGCGACGTTCGCCGAGCTCGGAGCCCCTTGGGCGTCCAAGCCCCGCAGGCCGGAGATGGAGCTTGCCGGGACGGTCGTGGCCACAGCCCAGGACGGCTCCGGCGTCAAGCCAACGTCATCGCCCCGGCCCTACCTGCACCCCGTGCGGACCCTGGCCGGAACCGTGGTCACGGATCACGTTCCCGAGGATCATGTATGGCACTTGGGCACCGGCGTCGCTTTGCAGGATGTCGACGGCATCAACTTCTGGGGTGGCCGCACCTACACGCGCGACGCCGGGGCCTACGTCTGGCGCAAGGACCACGGACGCATCGTCCTTGAAAAAGCCGAACACTTTGCCGGGAGAAGGGTGGAACAGCTCGGCTGGATCGGTCCTGACGGCACGCGGATACTCAGCGAACAGCGCGAGTGGCGGTGGTCCGTCGTCGGGCATTCCGTCTGGAAGCTGACCCTCGACTTCAGGCTTGAGCCGGCCACCGGACGGACCGTGCTGCTGGGCAGCCCGGGTTCGAACGGCAGGCCACAAGGCGGCTACGGCGGCTTCTTCTGGCGGTTGCCGAAGGTCAAGGACGCCACCATCTGGACCCGGGACTCGCGCGGCGAAGACGCGGTACACGGGAGCGTCGCGCCTTGGCTGGCGTGGTCTGGAACGTTCGACGCCGGAACGGCGCCCGGCGGGCCGGGAGCCGGCGGTCTGGGCCATCCCGCGACGCTCGTTTTCCTGGCGTCTCCCCAAGCCCCGGACCCATGGTTCGTGAGGCATTCGGGTTACCCAGGCGTCGGTCTTTCCCTGGCCTGGGACACACCGGTCCCGGCAGAACCAGGCAATCCTGTCCGCCGCACCGTCACCGTCCTCATAGTCGACGGTTTCCTGGCCACCAACGACATTGAACAACTCATCTCAACCTTGGGGGAATCGGCATGACCGCTCCAGCACAGACCACTTCCTTGGCCGGCAACGCGCCCCGAACCGCACCCGGCAACGCCGCCGACCGCACGGTGAAACGCCGCCGCGTGCTGGACATCCTCGATGCCGCCGGGCGCGACTCGCTGCTGCTGACCACGCACACCGCGCTCACCTGGTACCTGGACGGAAGCCGCGTGCACATCAGCCTCGCGGGCGATCCCATCGCAGCCCTGCTCGTCGACCGCGAAGGCGACCACCTGGTCACCTTCAACAATGAGGCCGGACGCATTGCCGCCGAGGAATTGCCGCAGGGCGTCAGCCTCCACACGGTTCCCTGGCACGGCCCCCTGCAGGCCACGGCCGCAGCCCTGGCAAGTGACGGCGATCCGCTGCCCGAATCCGCGGTGACAACCGAACTCCGTGCAGCCCGGCAGCAGCTGCTCCCTGCGGAAGCAGCACGGTACGCCAAGCTGTCCGCAGATGCGGCTGCAGCCATGACCGACGTCCTGAGCGTGGCAACACCGGCGACCACCGAGATTGAGCTGGTTTCGGAACTCGCTGCCCGGATCGTTGCTGTCGGGGCGGAGCCGCTGGTCCTGCTCTGCAACGGCTCGGGACGGAGCGACTTCCGCCACCCCTTGGCTACGCACTCGCCGATTGGTCGACGCGCCATGGCTGTGGTGTGCGCCCGGCGGGACGGCCTGGTTGCCAATGTGACCCGCTGGGTAGCGTTCGACGCCGGCACCTCCCAGGAGCTCGACGCCGAGGCCCGCATCGCCGCTGTTGAGGCGGACATCTTCCGTGCGACGGTTCCAGGCTCGCGCCTCAATGACGTCTTCACGGAGATCCAGACGGCTTACGAGCGGCACGGCTTCGGCACGGACCAGTGGAAACTGCACCACCAGGGCGGTCCCGCCGGTTATGCCGGGCGTGATCCCCGGGTCACCGCCGACGTCACGGACACCATCGTGCTGAACCAGCCCTTCACATGGAACCCGTCCGGGCCCGGCGTGAAGATCGAGGACACTGTCCTGCTGACGGAGGGCGGCCTGGAGATCCTGACCCTCGACGAGCGGTGGCCTACTACGGAAGTGGACGGCCGCCGTCGTCCTCTGACGCTGCGTCCGTAAACCGGCGCGAACGCAGAAAGGGGCGGGGTCACCGTGATGGTGCCCCCGCCCCTTCCGCGTCCTCCGCCCAAGTAGGTCGCAGGTTGGCGCGGTTTGTTGGGTCAAAACCCGGGTGGATTTTAAAATATGCGA